>JBLIMI010000094.1:0-9248 GCA_047638655.1 Minisyncoccia bacterium
AAGCTGCCACTGGTCTCTTCTGTGCCCGCGATCATCATGGCGCTCAAGACTCCACCAAAGTGACTGAGCCCAGTGTCTTCCTTTTCGACATTGTCGTCGGCGCCGGTTTGGCCCCAGGAAAGTGCATCGGAGTCCACCTCTCTGGTGGTGGGGTCGCCGGTCTCAATCATCTGACCGTAGGCCGAGCGGTGAATGAGCAACCCATCGTAAAACCCTTCGCCAGCAAGCTTTATGAAGTTCTCGACTTGCTTGGGAGCACGCGCAGCATCAAGCACGACAAGGATGTCCCCCTGGTCCGTTTGTAGGCGAGCCTTGGGAGAGCCGGCGGCCGGTTCCGGGTTCAGGAAGATTGCGGGGCTCTCCTTTCGCCACTTTTGCTCACTTGTGTAGACCTTGCTGAGGTACTCAATTTGAGTCAGGGGCGTCACCGACTCACCATAGGTCTGGGTGTCTTTGGCGAGAGGGTGCTCAGGGTATTCCGCCTTGATCTGGGCCAAGACCGCGATGGCCTCGTCGTAGCGTTTTTCCTCTCGTAGTGACGTTGCCTGAAAGTAGAGCGCCCAGGGACCAGCGAGGGTTCCCTTGAGAGTTGCCGTAGCGGCCTTCAAAACCTCCGGATCGCCGATCAGAGCACCCCGTTGATCTTCCTCAACGGAAGCCATCAGGTCTTCCCAACTCTTGTCCACGGCCGCGGCGTCTTGGTTCTTCTGGTACTGATTGAACAGAATCCCTGCCGTTGCCAGGACGGCCAGGGCGGCCGCTTTGAGCCAGTGCTTGTCGACAAACTCAGCGAAAGACGACCTGTCTTCGTGGGTGACGATAGTGACGTCGGAGGGAGCTTTATGTGTGGCCATAACTGGGTGGTATGTTTCGTTTATTTAGGGTTTAAATTCCCACGAGCCCTTTGCGGCGGAGGAGGTCAGTGAATCCCGATTCGAGAAAACAAGGATCACGGCGGCTAATTGGCTTGCAGGTGAGGAACTCTGGCAAACATTCCTGAGTCTAGACCGCAAGAGCGCAACAGGCTGCATGGCTCTCCTTCGGAGCTTTTAGAGGCCGGGCATTATAGACACCTTCGGAGAACTGCAAGGGAAAGGATCTCGGCGGCACAACATGAATCTTGGCAAGCGGCTGTTATGGACCCCAAAAAGGGGTCAGTTCCGATGCCCCGGAGGCTGCAGGCTAATGGGGAAGCACTACCATTGTCCGCTGCAGACTGAAGGCGTCGCCGGTCACCTCAGGTGAAGCGCATGCCTCCAACCAAGCCTCCCCCCAGAGCCCCGAGGATCCCCAGTCCAATGCGTTCCATCAATCTCCCCGCCATCTACCTGGTTCTCGCTGGCCTCGGCACGCCGTGTCTGGCGAGCGAACCCGCACTCAACACTGTCGGTCATCGAACGCTGTCCAGTCCCGCGGACAAGCTGACAGAGTATGAGAAGAAACGTACGGAGGCGGGCAAGGACGAGGCCAAGCTCTGGAAGCTCTACGAGTGGTGTGTGGCTTTCGACTTGGGCAAGCAAGGTCGCTCCTGTTGCCGCGCGATCTTGAAGAAGAACGACAATCACACGGGCGCGCACGAAGCACTCGGGCACATCGACTACGACGGCCAGTGGTTCAAGACAGCCAAGAAGCTAGCGAATTACCAGCAAGCGGAAGAGCTACGTATCGCCGAGGAGCAGGGACTCATCAAGTACAAGGGCGAGTGGGTTAGCGAGGAAGACTTGCCTTACTTGAAGCGTGGCATGAGTCGCGATACCAATGGCGGGTGGATCAATGCAGAAGACCTGAAGAGACAGCAAGATGGCTGGATCAAGCAGGACCTCGTATGGGTTTCACCGGACGAAACCGACAACATTGGCAAAGGCCTTTGGAAGTGCGGTGAACGTTGGCTCACCTTGGAAGAAGCCAATGCGTATCACGCCAAAATTGGGTCGTGGTGGATCATTCCCACGGACCGTTTCATCCTCTACACAACGGTCGATCGCGAGACTTCCGAGAAGGTGATCGACCACATGGGGCGTGCTTATGGGGACGTTCAAAAAGCACTAGGCAAACTCTCGGAGAGCGCAGTCGCAGTAACCGTATTCCGGGACGCCGAGCAATACAGCACTTTCGCGAGCGGCGCCGAAGAGCGACGCCCCACCGAAAGCCGAGGCTTGTCATCTATTCACTGGGCCTACTTGGCCGCAGACTGGTACGAGGGTAGCGAACTAGAGTTCCTCGGAAGTGGTGTTGGCTATTGGGACGCGTCTACCGAAGCAGGAAACAGCTTTGGGGTTCACTCTGTGCGCCACGCGACAGCCCTTTCCTTGCTCGAAGCCGCGGACCCCAGTCCAAAGGTCGTCGGCTACGTGCAAGACAAGGGACTTGATCGCTACAAGGGCGATGACTTCTGGGCAGAAAAACAACTACCAGAGTGGTTTCGTTTTGGAGTGGCCTCTTACACGGATCGCTATTTCGTCGATCAGTTCGCTGCCAAGGACAAGTACAACTGGGCTAGAGAGTGGTCGATTCAGAACCTACAAGTCCTGGGAGGCATGACTCCCGTCGCAGCCATGTTTGACACGAAGTTGGACATCAATCAAATGGAGTCCTCGCTCAAGTTGATGAGCAGCTTGGGTTTGCTCTTCGCCTTTGCATTGGACGGTGAAAATAAAGAAGTCATTGAGGCCCATGCGGCGGTCAAAGCGGCACTCCGCGAAGGAGAAGATCCCGCCAAAGCCCTCAAAGCCCTCCGCAAGGTCCTCACCAAGAACGAACCAGCGCTGCGCGAATTCGCCGGCATCTAGATAGGCAAGCGCCACAAGCCACCCCACCAAGACATTGATGATAACCACACCTCTCTTTTCCGCCGTTGTGATTGCTCTCGGTGGGGGCCACGCAGACCTGCATCCGGCGGACACCAACTTCTTTTTCGAAGTCTCGGAAGTCCGAGCTGTGCTCAACGCGTACGACGAAGCCCCCCTCGCGCGGCTTGTAGCCGACCCGGCGATTCAGGAGTTCGTCGCCAAACTGACAGGTCAGAAGCCCGAAACAGTTTCGTTCAAGGGCTTAATAGGGGAGGGGCTCGATCACCTTCGCACGGAGCTACCGGAAGTCGGCGCCAAGCTCTTGGATTTGTTGGCAGAAGTCGAGCATGCATCGTTCTCCGTGTCCGGAATTGAGCTCGACGGAGCAGCCAAGCTTGTTGAGGGATTCGCAGGCGAGATCTCGGAACCTCTCGCCAAGCGCCTGAGCCAAGTGCACTCCCGGCTCATCATGGACTTCTCCAGCGCCGAAATAGCTGCGAGTGCTGCGGAGTTGATACGAACGCACGCCAGTATCGAAGGCTCGGGCGGCGACTGGGAGCAGATCAAGCAAGGGCCGGCTTCTGAAACCAACACGGTCGAGTGGAGCACCCACTCTCTGCGCGACAGCGAGCCGCACGTTTCCATCTTCGTCGCTCACGAATCAACGCGAGTGACCGTTGGAATTGGTTTGATGCAGGACGTCGACTCCGTGCCACCAATTTCGGCAACGCTCGCAGAAAACCCGAGCTACAAGACGGCCACGGAGCACATGGGGAATCAAGAGGGGGTTGCCATGATGGACAACTACTACTCGTTGTCAGGAGTACTCGAACTCCCCCAAGTTTTGCTTTCCCTGCTCGATGGTCCCGAAATCAATCTCGACGGTGGCTTCTTTCAGGTGGCCCCGCGCATGTTCTTGCCTGGAGGCAAAATGGAAGCGCGCTCCACGACGCGCCTTGTCGAGGGTCGCTTTGTAACCGACAGCTTCGTGAGTTCCTTTGCCACGGCAGAGTGCCCCTGCATCTTGAGTCCGGAACCTGTCACCAAGGACAGCTTCCGCATGGCACCACTGGAAGCGGTGGGTGTTATGGCGCTAAACCTGGACAAGTCGGGCTTGCGACATCACCTCATGGACTTGTTTGGAGAGCATTCGGGCAAAGATTCCGAGGCACTCCGGGCCAAACTGCAAAGTGAGCACGGGCTCGATCCGAGCGGTGACTTGATCGACTCGCTCGCAGGTAACTTGCTGTTCTACAACATGCCTTTCCAGGGCATCGGCATGCCGAAGATGTTCGTGGTACTCGAGCTTGATGACTCCGAGGCTTTTGCTCGTGGATTGGAAGGTCTCGTTGCCTTTCTAGAAAAGGAAGCCGGAGATGTGGTTGTCTGTCAATCTCGACCGTACCGCCGGCAGCCCTTTGTCTGTTTTGAGCCAGCCAAGGACTTGACCGAACTCACCGCGGGAACCGGTGCAGGAGGACTGGCCGCGATGACGCCAGCGTTCATCTCACCAAGCATTTCCGTCGCCATCCTCGAAGATCGTGCGGTCTTCGGTCTCTCCAGTTCCTTTGTGAAGCGTGAAGTGAAGCGGCTCTTGAAAGCCAAAGAAGAACCGGCTCACCCCGTGATCACGAGTGCGGAAGAGTTCCCGACAGGCGCGCAAAGTTACGGCAGCACAGATTGGGGCGCCATCCTGAGCGGCCTCTATGACACCGTTCGCGGCTTCTTGCCGATGATCGAGCAGGGCGCTGACCTTGAGCTGCCGTTCAGTATCGAGGAGATGCCGGAAGGGGAGATCTTCTTCCGCTACATCGAGAAGACAGTGACTTGGACCCGGAGCGTGGAAGGGGGCTGGCAAACGCACGCCGCTAGCTCGTTCGGACCGGAGGTGCAGTTCATGCTAGCCGTAGGTATCGGAGCGGGACTCTTGATTGGCGCGCGGGAGGAAGAGAGCAGCCCGAATGAAGAGTTGGAGAGGTCCTTTGAAGTCCACCAGCACACGATTGAACTTGCTGGGGACCTGACTGCTGAGGAATCCACACGGGAGCGATTGCGGAGCTTGAAGACGTCCATCCAGATATTCAAAGCGGAGCACGGTCACTATCCGGAGACGTTGAACGACACGGTGAAGTCCAGCGAGGATCACCGTCACGGAGAACCTAACGCGCACCAGTGGCTGGATGCCTGGGGTCAGGTCATCCGTTATGAACGTGATGGGTCGGCGGAGAGCTACAAGTTGTGGTCCACCGGCCCCGATGGTGTGGATGCCCAGGGCGAAGCGGACGACATTATCCTCGCCAAGTAGGGTAGAGTCTCGACGTTCGTTGGTTGCCTGGGCAACCTGATCCGGCTCACCGGCACACATCGCGCCCACACTCCCCATGTCCGTTCCTCTTGGCAAGCGCCTGCGGCGCAACAAGACCTTCCGCCGAGCCCGCCGCGCTTCCGGCGCTTGGTTCATGAGAACCATCGGAGGCTGGCTCTACCGTTGGAGTTCCCGTTCTTGGAAGGTCCAAATCATTGGGCAGGAGAACCTCGACTCGGCACCCGGTGAAGGCGGCGGCTATTTCATGTCGCTCTGGCATGGCAGGATGCTGATCGGTCTTCCTTACTACGGTGGAACCGGCTATCAGGTGCTCGTCTCGCAAAGCGCCGACGGGGACATATCAGAGCGCCTACTCAAGAGCTTTCAATATCGAGTCATTCGCGGATCCAGCAGCAAGGGAGGGGCTCGCGCCTTGCGTGCCATGCTTGCCGCCTTGCGCAACGGAGATGTGCTCGTCATCACTCCCGATGGACCCCGGGGCCCACGACACTCCATGAACCCTGGACTGGCGTGGATGGCGAAGGCGACGGGTTATGGAGTTGTTCCTTGCGGCTTCGCTGCAGACAAAGCTTGGAGCGCGAACAGTTGGGACCAATTGACCGTTCCCAAGCCCGGCGCCCGCGTTGTGTTCGCTTACGGCGAGCCAGTCTACGTTGGCCGCAAAGCGGATGAAGCTGAGCAAGCCCGTGCCACCGATCTCATCCAAGAGCGAATGCTGCAGGCGGAGGCCCAGGCGGCGGAAGCCCTTGGCATACAGTTCGTGCCGTGATTCGTATCGGGACAGCCGGCTGGTCCTACCCCGATTGGGATGGAATCGTTTACCCGCGTCCCAAACCGAAGGGCTTCCACGGCCTTGCTCACCTTGCAAAGTTCTTCAATTGCGTCGAGATCAATAGCAGCTTCTACGGCATGCCGACCTCGAGCAACGCACAGCGCTGGCTAGACCTTGTTGCCGACAAACCAGATTTTCGCTTCTTAGCCAAGCTTCACCAAGACTTCACCCACCGAAGCCCTCGACCAAGCATCGAACACCGGCGCGCGGTCAAGGACTTTCGATACGGCATGGAGCCTCTGCTTCAGAGCGGCAAGTTCGCATCGCTGCTGGCTCAATTCCCGGTCAGCTTCAAAGCCACCCGAGCCAATGCCCAACAATTGGGCGTCCTCATCGAGGACTGGAAGGACACCCCGTTCGCCGTCGAACTTCGCGATCGCAGTTGGTTTGTCCCCAAAGGCCTCGATTGGTTGGAAAGCAAGCAAGTCTCACTCTTGCACGTGGACATGCCTCCAGCAAAGGATCATCCCCCGGCCCAATTTAAAGCCACCTCAGCCGTTGGTTACCTGCGCATGCACGGGCGCAACAGCGAGACCTGGTTTACGAAAGGCGTGGGTCGCGATGATCGCTACAACTACTTGTATGGGCCCGAAGAGGTGGACGCTCTCGCCGAACAGGTGCAAGACATGGCGGGGCAATATGAAGAGGTGTACGTCATCACCAACAACCACTTCGCGGGACAAGCCGTGGCCAATGCCATCGAATTGCAGGCCAAGCTGGCCGGCGCACCAGTCACGGCTCCAACGAGCCTACTCGACCACTACCCCAGACTGCGTTCGATCGCAAAGGGTCTGGGGCAAGCGGACCTCTTCTGATTCATAACCTAACATCCCCCATAAAAGCAGACGCCAGTGATGGATGAATCCACCACTGGCGCCCGAGTCGCGCACCGCACCTTTCAAGGTGGGCGCGCCCCCGCCCTGTTTTTTCAGGGCAGGATGGTCATCTGTACATAATCATCCGTCAGCGAACGCGGGCGCAAGCCGAGTCCTTGGAAGAAGAGGGTGGAGCCCACCATGACTGATCCGCCAGGCACCGAATAAGGCAGATGCGAAACCCCATTGTCATCCGCAATGGCGATGCCCGGCAGGAAAGAAAGGCTAGATTGATCGAGAACGAGTGTCCCAACGCCCTCGAAGAAGCGGGGCTCCGTAGCCAGGAAAGGCGAAACCAGCGCACGCGTCATGCTTCCGGGAGTAGCCGATTGTTGAAACTCCACTGTGTTTCCTTCTGAAGGAACGCCAGAGAGCTTGAAGTCGCTCGAGGTGGTCTCGTAGAGCCAGAAGGCTCCGCCGCCGCCGGAGATATTGGCATGTGTTCCTTTGGATGCCACAGCGATGTAGCGGCCATCAGGCGAGAGGTCTATGGCATTGACCGAGCCACCCAGCGTGCCTGTCAGCAAAGGAGTTGAACTGTTTCGCCCGTAAGCAAGCACCTCCGGAGTGACGCCCCCGGCATCTCCCCAAAGCCCGACGGCTAGGAGGCTTCCATCCCTGGACAACTCGAGGCCGCTGACGTGGTTCTGGAGAGTTCCCGATCCAACAAGCAAGTCGTTGACGAGAACAGACCCGCTCACGAGGTCAATCATCGCAATCCGAGCGCGCGCCGGCTCGGGGCCAATGTTCAAACCCATGCCAAGGGTCAATCCATCACCAGAAAGGGCCACCCGAGAAGCGAATTCGGAGGCGCCAACAAGGTGCACCGAGCTCTCATCGTAGCTGCCGCTATCTGATCGATTGAAGATTCGTACCTTTCCCATGGTGCCATAGGCGAGGACGTCGCCGCTGTCGGAAAGCGCGAGGCCACCGTAGTTGGGCTCCCCAAGTGTGTAGACCTGTGACAACTCCACCCCACTGGCGACATCGATTACATTGAACTTGATATTGGAGGCGAAGGCGGCAGTAGAGCCATCTTCTGAGAACGCCACAGACTTCCATGAAGGGACGTTGTTGAGGTCCGCTGTCAGGGTGGGCTGGGCGCTATCTGGATCGAAGACCCAGAGCTTCACATGCCCCGCATAACTGTCGTAGATAGCCACCGTAATCTGATTGCCTGACTCCGAAACGCTGACCTCGGAGAGGTCGTGATTGAGCACCATAGGAAACTCGTAGGTCCAGCTGGGCTCACTCGAATCCAGGTCGTACTTCCTCAGAAATGCAGTACGGCCCGAGGAAGAAGACCCCGAGAACTCCTGATGGAGAGACACGTGAACGGTGCCGCATGCTGCGGAACTGACCTTCTGAACGAAGTTGATCTGGGTTTGTGAGTCCGACCAGACCGGAACGGGGGGGTGGCTATCAAAAGCAGAAAGCAACACTCGCTCGTTCAAGTAGGCGCCAAATTCGGCGAAGACCTGGGACCCATCGGACCCCAAGGCAACGGTACTGCCTACCCAGGTACCGTCTGTGCTCTCAAAGCTCCAATTTGGCTCCGTAATTGGCCCTTGGGCCACGGCAGACCCAGCCAAAAGGCTAGCTCCAATTAAGGCGCCGACTCCTCGGCGCAGACTCCCTCCACTCTGTTTCCCAACTATCATGCTCGATTTCCCCGTGCGTTTCCCCGGGCGCCAAGTCGTTTGGAACCCTGATGAGGGTCAGTTTCGACCTCGTGGGGAGCGTGAGTTGAACCGAACTCAAGAAAAGAGACTTCCTAGAATTCGAAGAATTCAGAGGAAGCCTCCAGGGGGTAGGGCGTGGCGAGCGGCCTAGTGGGGAAGCACTCGAATTCTCGAAAAAGTGGCCGAGAGTTCCGCGTCCGATAGGTTGACTGCCTGGAAGTAGAGCTCGCTTCCGATGAGCGCGGGGTCGTCAGGAATCGTAACGCTGGTCGTAAAGACATGCTCTGCGTTTGAACTCCCAGGTTCATGGAGCGCAAGACCGGCAAGCTCAAGATGCAGCAAGCCCGTCAAAGACAGGCCGTCAACGATGGGGTCTTGGACGGGAGTGGCCGACAAGGTTAGCGCTTGCACGAGCCGGGCCAAAGAACCAGAGCGGACTCTGTATTCAACAGCGATCGTGCTACCGATGCGCGGAGTTCCCTGCACACGCAAGGCTGGATGCCGAACCTGGAACAAACTGAACGCTCCGCCTCCGCCCGACGTGTTTGCATGCACACCTTTACTGGCAACGGCCAACCACTCTCCATCCTCCGAGAGGTCTATGTCGAGCACAGAGCCAGGTAGATCGTACTCGATCAAAACGTCTCCAGTGATCGCGTTGAGCACGACGACCTCTGGGACTCCGCCGAGTTCATCACCCCATGCACCAAACGCAACACAAGAGCCATCCGATGAAACATCCAC
>JBLIMI010000095.1:0-9118 GCA_047638655.1 Minisyncoccia bacterium
TCAAAGTGACGGCCTTAACCTAACAACCGAACCCCGGCCCTGTGCGTTTCTAATCCCCGCGCTCAACGGTCAAGCCCGCCAGGCCCGCTCCGGCATTGATGCGCTGCGCCAAGCACTGTTTGAAATGTGTACACAGAGCTCAAAGCGGGTCGCCGACGCCTTACCCAAGCCAGTTCGTGCCGCACTTCCTGGGAACTCGCAAGTGGACTGACCCGAGAAGGGGCACCTGCGATCCAACTTAGCGAGTGGACAACACGGAGTTCACCTCATCTTCGGAAGGAGAGGGCCAGGGCCGATCGGGGCGCAAGCAAAGCCCGCACGGCTGTTCTAGAAAACGAGAACAGGCTTTCAAGGAACGCAAGCACTGGGTGCCGTAAGCCTCCCCCGCGTCCTTGGAGGGAGTACTCGCAGAGCGCTTCCGGCAAGCCGTAACACCCCCCTGAGGTGAAACGACCCGCCCGAAGCACGATTCAATGGCGGCCTAAGGATTGCGCATCGATGAGGCTGGGCTCCAGCGGCCACGCCGATCCACTCACCATCCTGACTAGGTCCAGGCTAGGGCTGGAAGCTGACCGATACGCCGTTCGAGGTATTGAATTCGGAACTACAGGGACCCGCCGGATCCCTATACCAAACCTGGAAGTTGCGAGTGTCTCCAGACATCCAGCCTTGGGAGCTAGCGATGCCCGCGCCCCAGTTCGCGGCGCCATTGCCGTCGGTGAAGACGACCGTCAAACGTTGGATAGAACCACTGACACACAGCATGCCGTCGCCGAAGGCGTTGGAGGACTGGTTCGGACCTGCGAAGAGCAAGGAAGGCTTGCTAGCCGGTCCGCCGGTCAGCCCGAAAGTCAAGTTGTCGGAAGCGACGCTCGCCGAGCCTCCGCTACCGAGCAAGGCGCCGGAGCCCGTGCTGTTCGCGCAGCCCGCCGCACCGTCGGGGTTGCCGCATGGGCAGGCGGTGCCGAAGCAGTAGGTGGTCCCGGGCGCGATGAACCCGCCGAGGCTGCCATCGGGGTTGACGTTTTGACCCAAGATGTCGTTGCCGTCGACGCGATTGTCCATCCAAGCCAAGACCACTTGGCCTGCAGCGGAACGGGCGGAAGCCAAACGCGACTTGCCGCTCGGCGTGGAAGCCACGTCGAATTCGGGGATGTCGTTCATGCCCGCAGCGTTCACGTGAGCGCCCTTCAAGACATCGTTTCCAAAGGAGGGAGACTCGTTCCAAAAGACGAAGGCTCCGTTGCCGTCAGCTTCGGTGGTGGCCCAGGTGATGGAGGTGGCAGAAAGGCCAACCAGCGTGACGCCGTTGGGCCCCCACTGGCGAGTGCCGGTCCCGTCGAACATTTGGCCACCGAGGCCGGATTGGCTCTGTGATCCGTTCTTTTCACTCCAGAAGATGAACGTCGATCCCGAACCCGCGTCGAAAGAAACCGAGGGGCCTACGCGCAGTTGAGTGCCGTTGAGCGATCCCTCGGATCCGTTGTGAGGAAAGGCTTCCGTGCCGTTGGCCAGGATTCGCTGGGCATAACACTGCAGAGGTGAAGTCCCGTACCAACCGAACACAGCGCCTCCGCTGCCATCGGTCACGAAGTCCGGAAAATTACCGATCTGCAGTGAGCCACTATCGAAGACGGCAACGGGGCTCGCACCCCACAGGTTCGCGCCACTGGAATCCAGCTTCTGTGTTCTGAGTTGCTTGGGGCTAGTGAACTGGCTTCCGGTTTGATGCACGATGGAGACGATGACGTCCGTTCCCGACCCGTGCATATCGCTGAGGGTGTAAGCGCCGACGGGCGGGACCATGCTGATTCCGGTTCCCCACAAGGGAAGGCCTGCGTTGTCGAGACGTTGTACAACGGCGACGCCATTGTCCGCCCAACCGACGATCACGTGCCCGTCCGCCGTGCCCGTGATCGCGGGCGTAGCGAGAAAGCCGGTGGTGTTGGTCACGATGTTGCTCCACAGGATGGTGCCTGCAGGTGAGGCTTGCGTGGCGCCGATCTGAACGTTCGCACCGCTGTCGTCCCGGTAGGTCACGAGCGCATTGCCCGCGGCATCGATGTCGAGCCCATAATCCTGAGTCGAAGAGAACCCACGGTCAGCGATTAAGATGCCGTTGTGAGCCCACATTTCGTTCCCGGCCGCGTCCATCCGTTGCAGGCGCACGTCATACCCACTGCCTATGCCATCAAACCAACTGATGTAGCTTCCGCCATCCGGCGTCGAAACAACTTTCGGCTGGGCTTGATCACTCGCGCCGTCCCCAATTGAGACGTTGCTGGCCGGGTCGCTGGACCACTGAGCACTGGCCGGAAGAGTGAGAAAAAGCAGGGGCAATAAGCCTCTAGTAATGGGAGTCATGTCGCTCTGGTGAGGTATGGATTTGGGGGGGGCTAAGGCTCTAGTGAGATCGCCCACGATCCGGATGCTAGCGCGCTTTTCGATCCACGGTAAATGTCTCTGGAGAAAACTCCAGAGCCCGCACCCTTTTCCTCCATCGAGGGCTACGGTAGGCTGCGACAGCCTTCTCGAGCCCCAGCCAGCCCTACCTCCCCCCCCATGTCCCTGATCGACGCCCCAGCCTTCGCCGAGCACTTCCTACAAGCCCTGGATGGCCTGCGAGGGTCCCTGACAGAACTTTACTGCGCCGTCGGAGCCGATCCGGAAGATCCTCAGACAGTCTCTCGGCAATTCGGCTTGCATCGCAATCTGGCATGGAAACTGACCCGCATCATGCACGCCCCCGATGCGGAGGGAGTCTTGCCCTACTTGCCAGGGTCTGCGGGATTCGTGCTCGCGCTCAAAGCCTTCAAGAAAGCCGGCGCACCCCAGCCGGAACTGGACGCCTTCGAAAGAGCAAAAAACGACTTTGAGTCCATGATCGATGTGCACGCCGGAAACCGTGCGACCTTGGAACTGATGCTCGACAGTTCGGGACTGGGTATCCAAGGGGATCCACTCGAGGCAAGCCGCAAACTCGCTTTCCGTGGCAACAGCGGTATCTGGGGCATCCAAGCCCGCACGCGCTTGCGCACTGCTTTCCTGGCGCCGAACCCCGAGTCACCGGACATGCTCGATCTAGCGCACTTGAGCGGCTTGATCGATCTCCGACGTTTCCGGCCCAATGCCACCTGGCCGCTCTTTCATCGCAACTCATTCAATGACGACATGAGTCCCCGAGAAACGGTGTCGGAGCCGATCGACACGCATCTCGGAGAGCTAGCGGACACTCGCCTCTGGCCTGAGTTCTGCACCAAGCCGCTGCCCGAAGTGCGCGCAATCCCAACACGGCTCGGCGCGCGCTACGAGGTCGTCGGTGACCAAGTCGGTAACCGCGGGCTTTCAACCTGTGTGCACGGGGACGTCACACGGCGCTTTGCCACCCGCTACGCTGACGACAAGAACACGCGCGGTGAGTTCTACGCGGACATCAACGCACCCACTGAAAACTTGGTCTTCGACTTGATCCTGCACAAGGATCTGGCGGCGGAAATCGATCCCAAGGTGGAGGTGCTCTTAGTCGACGGCCGCGAGTCGGGGCAGAGGTCCGGCGCTCCGATTCCATGCTCAGAAACCCTGCGGCGAATGGGGTCGGTGCCCCCCCGGGTGGCCACCCCGCTGGTTCCGCGCTACAGCCAGATCGTAGAAGCGGTGTACGAGCGGATGAATTGGAAAGCGCAGGACTTCTTCGCCCTACGCTTCGAGATGAAGTGTCCGCCCCTACCATCCTCTGTGCTCATCCGCTACGACTTGCCCCAGCGGCCTTAGTCGCGCCGGAGATACGCCGGGTCTACCGAGGCTAGCAGTCGCCTGCTTCCAGGTGAGTTACTGCTCCGCGCGGCGTCAACGTTTAGCCCCTCACGTTTGCGCGAAAGATGAGAGGTCGCCCCCCAGACCAGGATCTTCTTGTCCGGATAAACCTCGCTGGCGAGGAACGCAAGGTTTGCGGCCATCTGCGCGTCACGTCGATTGAGCTCGGGGCCGCCACCGGGATTGGACATGTCCGCGAAGGACAGCATCTCGACACAAGCAACAAAGCTCTCGATAAACTGCGCCATGAAGTGGCTATGTGAAGCTGAGGGGGAGCCGTCGCGTAAGGCGGCGACGAACTCTTTTCAGATGCCAAGGGAGATCTCGCGTTCGGCATCTGGCGCCTTGAAGAGACGTCCAAGTCCCGCCGGCAGTCCGCTTAGGATTGCAGCGCACTCGAGAACCAGAGAGGTGAATCAACACCCACCAAGGAGTCGATGGCCGAATCGAGAACCTCATGGGCGGAGCAGAAGTTGGCGTAGACAAAGGATCCTCTTGGATCACCCGTAGAGGAAGCGGCGCTCTCAGCGCGTACGCGATCTCGTGCCCACGGTCAGGACAAGTCAGTAAAGAACAGGCGAATGCCCCCTCAGAGCCTCCTGAGAGAGGCAATTACCCTCCTCTGGAAGGGCCGCAAGGAAGTCCAAGATTTCCCTGACCAAGATCGAGGGGAGCGGGTCTCCCCATCTGCACCGGCACTTTAGACCGGTTCATCCGATCGATTCAACGACCTGAGACAGTGCCATGAAGACCCTCTCGATTCTCTCCACCCTCGCCCTCTGCGCTCTCGCAAGTGGCCAGCAACAGTACGACCGCCCTGAGCGAAGCCCACTCCCCGCGGGCAGCATCTCCTTCGACGAAGTCCATTACGACGCCCCTGGTGACGGGCAACTGTGGGCCCGAGGCAAGACGTACAAGGCCAGCTTCGGTTCAGGTGGCGCCACCTACATTCCGTTTCTCGGATCCGATGCCCCTCACAATATGCCCGTCCACTTCCGGTTGGCAGAAGCATCGATCGATGGGCAACCGATCCTGCTAGAGGAAAGGGCGATCTGGTCGCGAGACGGCGACCGCGTGGTTCTCGATCGCGGAGAAGTGGATGTCCACTACCTGATGGGAACCGAGTCGATGGAACAGACCTTCGTCTTTGAACGGGCCCCGCGCATGGGCGATCTCGATGTCCGTGTCGCAGTGGAGAGTGAACTGGAACTTGAGAGCGCAATCGAGGGATTCCGCTTCCGCGGCGAGCGCGGGGGTGTGAACTACGGTAGTGCCACCGTTGTGGACGCTTCCGGTCGCAGCTTGGCTCTCACGTCCAAGCTCGAAGCAGGCGCAATCTCCATCCGCGTCCCTCAGAGTTTTCTACTGGACGCGAGCTGGCCGGTGGTGGTGGATCCGTTGATCACGACCTATACGCTCACCGCTCCCAACGACCTCGCCAGGAACGGCGACATCTGCTTCGACGCCAGTAGCCAACACTACTATCAGGTTTACTCGCACATCTTCTCTGCTGATGACTGGGACATCTACGGTGCGGTCATTGGCCTCGATGGCGTGCCCCGTCCTCAGCTCGGCCGGTGGGTCGACATGACAGCAGACGTCTGGTACTTGGCCTCCGTCGCCAACAGCAATGAAGCGGACAATTGCCTGGTGGTGGCCGTCGCTGAGAAGAATGACAAGAATGAGATCTGGGGCCGACTCCGTGATCTCCCCGGCACTAGCCAAGGCGGGCAGTTCCAAATCAGCGCCCCCAGTGAACACGACTACTCGAATCCCTCAGTAGGTGGGGATCCCAACACCGACACCTTCAACCGTTACTTTGTGGCCTATAGCCACAATGTCGCGCAATCTGAAAAACACATCCTGGGGCAATCCGTGCGCACAACCGGCACATTGGTGGGTGGAGCGCAAGCCATCGACACCGAGCCGAATGCCTACAATCGAATGCCGCACGTGTCCAAGTCCTGTGGCACCGGTGCCACCAACGAACGACGCTGGAATGTGGTTTGGGCGCGGGAAGATGGGAACGACTGGGATGTTCGCGGGGCCCAAATGAACTCCTATGGCTTCCTCACAACCCCGGCCTTTAGTGTGGATAACACGGCCGAGGCATTTTGGTACCCGCAGGCCTCCCCGCCCCTGGATTCGCCCAGCGGTGGTCCTCGAGACTTCCTGGTCGTCTATGGCGCTCACAGTAACGGTGAGTCTTACATCAAGGCGCGCCTCTTCAAGGATGATGTCTACCAGGCCTCCTTCGACGTCAACGCCCTCGAGGCTGTCATCGCCGGAGACGACTTCCTGGCTCGTAGTCAAGCTTGGCCGACGATCGGTACCGACGGATCTCAGTTTGTCATCGGCTACACCGAGACTGCAGTGGACGGAACCCACGACATCTACGCTTGTACCCTGCGTCACCATGCGACGACCTTGATCGCGACGGAGGGCCACGTCGTGATTGCTGACAATGAGTACGACTTCGTACTGCCCAACCTGGCCACTCAACACGATGCAGGCGCTACGAACTCACGGGACGTTGGTTTCGACTTCCGCAACCAAGAACCTCAGATGTTTGAAACTGTCGCTGGTGCGATCTACCAGACGCCGGACAAGTGGGGCGCCCTCGGTCAGACCCTCTGCGACGGACAGACGAATGCCACGGGTAATGCTGCCACGATGCGAGTCTTTGGCTCTCCGGATCCGGCGGACAATCAACTGGTCTTGGATGTGAACGGCCTGCCCGCTTTCTCTTTTGGTCAGTTCATCATGAGCGACACGACCCAGAACTTCCCCCTCGACAATGGCGTCTTGTGCCTGGGCCAACCGCTCAGGCGCATCGGTGCCAGCTTGGGAAGCTCCTGGCTGCATGGATCGGTGGGGCACGAACTCGACCTGGAAAACCTCCCGGGGAGCACGGTCTTGCAGGGCGGGCAAACCTGGTACTTCCAGTACTGGTACCGGGATGCCGGTAGCTCGAACTTCTCGAACGCGGAAGCCGTGACGTTCGAATAGCTCCAACTCAGAGCGGAAGAGGATGGGTCAAGCAAGGCCCTCGGTCAGCCTGAGCCCTGCGGCAGGTTCACCTCCTCTTCCGCTCTTCCACGCACGCGGGCTTCAGGGTGCCGAGTTCGGCCAGTTGGTTCAGGCACGGGGGGCGTGCAATTCGAAGGGTTCGCCGGCATTCTGCTGTACCCAGTTCAGCAAAGCCGTCCAGCCCACCCTCTTCAGAAATGAGCCAGTCCTTAGCGACGATCACCCAAACACTGACTCTCCTCACCGTGTGCATCATGAGTGTTGGTTCCTCGCTCCCAGCCCAAGACTCGACCACACCCGAGGCGGCCCACGTCCACCCCGTCCCGCCGAGCCCTTTGTGGCTCACCTATCCAGGCGGCCAGGGCCCCGGCAACGGCAAGCACATCGTGCTCATCGCCGCCGATCAGGAGTATCGCAGCGAACAGTCCTTGCCCATGCTCGCGCGCGCGCTGTCCGCCAAACATGGTTTC
This sequence comes from Minisyncoccia bacterium, assembly GCA_047638655.1. Taxonomy (GTDB): domain Bacteria; phylum Planctomycetota; class UBA1135; order UBA1135; genus JABACD01. Next base: position 7,314 of record JBLIMI010000095.1, read on the forward strand.
GACTGCACAGTGCTCTTTAGCCTCAACGCCGAGCATCTGGTGGACCCGACCATGAAGATTCGCTGGGAAGATGAAACCGTCACTCACAACGTGCCGGGCTTAGAGCACCTAGAGTCCGCGGACCTGGTGGTGCTCTTCAGCCGCTTGATCAGCCTGCCGCAAGAGCAGTTGCAACACCTCTACTCGTACCTGGACTCGGGCAAGCCTCTGATCGGACTGCGAACAGCAAATCACGGCTTCATCGGCTTTGACTACAAGTTGGCGGGTAAGAAGGTTCGCTTCGGAGAAGACGTGCTGGGCGGATCCTTTCGCAGCCATCACGGTCGCTGGCATCAGGACTCAACCCGTGGTCTGGTTGTCACGAAGAACGCCCAGCATCCAATTCTGAGCGGCGTGACCGATGTCTGGGGTCCATCGGATGTGTATCGCACTTACGAGCCAGGTCAGAGCTTGCCGGCAGGGTGCACGCCCTTGCTGCTGGGGCAACCGCTCATGGGGCGCGCTCACGATGATGCCATCAACGATCAATTGATCCCTCTGCCCGTGGCCTGGTGCAAAACCTGGACGGGCAACTCCGGCAAGCGTGCTCGAGTCTTCCACAGCACGATGGGAAGTGCGCTAGACTTTCAAAGCGCGGGCCTGCGGCGTTTGTTCTTCAACGCGACGTATTGGTGTTTGGGCATGGAAGCCGAGATCCAGCCGGACTCGAATGTAAAGGTCATCGGGGATTACGCGCCCCTGGCCAGCGGCTTCAACTACGCCGAACTAGGGGTCGTACCGCACGCCCCGACTCATTATAGATGAGGCTATTGCCACTCTCCTTGATGTGAGTCAAGCAAGCCAGCGCGGCGTAGATACACCGAGTACAGCCCCCCACGCGACCCGCTTGCTGCTGTTGGTACATGGCTCGATTTGATCATTCAGGTGATCTAGAGCTCAGGGCTTGTGCGGCGCCAGCTGATTCTTGACTTGTCACCGAGACCTGTGATTCAGTCTAAGTCTCCCTAGCTATGACGGGGCCCGACCGGATCGACACCTGTGTTCCAACTCAGGGTACACGCAACTGCAACCGCGCCAGCTTGTACAGGATCGACAACAAGAATCCGAACACCCCCAATATCGAAGAGGGCCAGCGCCTACGGGCACTCGTCTCGAGTCTTCCGTTTTGTGTGCACCAGACCAGCATGGAGGGGCGTATCACGTCGATTAACGAGGGCGGGCTTGCCATGCTCGGGCCCGAGGACGAGAAGGACATCCTTGGATGTCGAATATGTATCAGCCGTGTGCGCGGCGGACCGAGGCCGGATTGCCAACTTGCTCGCCCGCGCCGTGGAAGGCAAGTCATCGGAGTTTGAGTTCGAGGTTGTATCGAGCAACGATCCCGGAACGATTTATTCGTCCTGCTTCATTCCACTTCGCGACGAAGTAGGAGAAACGACCCGAATCATCAGGTACACCATCGATGTTAGCGATCTCAGGAACCAGGAGAGTAGCCTCCGGAGCCGGCTGCGTGGATGTTTGGCACGGTACCGGTCGTCGACGATGTGGAGACCGTCCGCGGGCTCGCCCGCCAGGTGCTGGAGAGCCTCTGATTCGACGTAATCACCGCCCCTGACGGGCTCGAAGCGATTCGGCTCTACCGGAAACACCAGGACAAGATCAGGCTCATCATGCTGGACTTCACCATGCCGCACATGAGCGGCGCGGATGTATTCCGAAATCTCCGGGCCGTGAACAAGGATGTGCGTGTCGTGATGTGGAGCGGCTATTCGGAAGCTGAAATCGAGCAACAGTTCATCGGCAAG
>JBLIMI010000096.1:0-9094 GCA_047638655.1 Minisyncoccia bacterium
CTGCCGTCCCAAAGTCCAAGGAACCAAGTCATGAGTCAGCAACAAGTCACTGGCTTCCAGCGAGACGGCCACGAATGGATCTCCGAGGCCAGCGGGACACGCTGGATCGTGGTGATCGGTCTCGAAGTGCACGCCCAGCTCAACACCACCACGAAGCTCTTTTGTGGTTGCGCCTATCGCTTCGGTGCCGCCCCCAATAGCTTGATCTGTCCCGTGTGTACGGGGCAGCCAGGCACGTTGCCGGTACTGAATGCCAACGCGGTCGATCTCGCCATCAGAGCGGGACTCGCTGTCGGGGCCGAGATTGCGGAGTACAGCAAATTCGATCGCAAGAATTACTTCTACTGCGACATCCCCAAGAACTATCAGATCACACAGTACGAAGAACCCTACTGCCGTGGCGGAGGCATCACGCTTCCCTCGGGACGAGAGGTGCGCCTGAATCGTATCCACATCGAAGAAGACGCGGGCAAGTCCATTCACGACCAAGGGGCGGTCACCCTGGTGGACTTGAACCGGGCCGGAGTGCCGCTCATTGAGTCCGTAACGGAAGCGGACATCAACAACGCCGTGGACGCGGTAGCCTACGTCACGATGCTGCGAGAGATCTTGATCTATGTTGGAGCCTCGAGCGCTGACATGGAGAAGGGCGAACTGCGTTGCGACGTCAACATCTCCGTGCACCCTGCGGGGGAGCCCTGGCGCACGAAGGTCGAGATCAAGAACTTGAACTCCTTCGCTCACATCGCTGCCTCCATTGAACACGAGATCCCACGCCAGATCATCGGTTGGGAGAGTGGCGACCCCGCCCAGGAACCGGTGCAGGAAACGCGCCTCTTTGACGTCGCAAGCGGCGCGACGCGCAGCATGCGCAAAAAGGAAGGTGAGGCGGATTATCGTTACTTCCCCGAACCGGACCTGCCCCCGGTGCTCTCCCCCGTGGCAAACGTGGAGGAAATACGAGCCTCCCTGCCGGAACTCCCCGCGCAGCGCCGCGAACGATACCAAGCTCAACTTGGACTCTCCGCCTATGATGCGGGCGTCCTGACTGCCGACCGCGAAGTGTCGGATTTCTTCGAGGCCAGCGCGCGTCTCTCCTCGGAGCCCAAAGAAGCGGCCAATTGGATTTCCAATGGAGTCCTGCGCGCGCTCTCCGATGATGAGATCGAGGCGCGCAGCATCGACGAACTGCCGATCAAGCCCTTCGACCTGGCGGACCTGATCGGATTGGTGAGCAAGGGCACCATCCACCGCTCCGCAGCGCGCAAGGTGCTGGCAGAGATGCTGAAGACTGGAAAGGCTGCCGGCGCCCTTGTGATGGAACTGGGGCTGGAACAGGTCCAAGACGATTCCGCCCTCGACGCGTGGTGCCAGGAGGCGATCGAAGCCAAACCGGAGATCGCGCAGCAAGTGCGAGAGGGCAAGGCCAAGGCAGTCGGCGCGTTGATGGGCGCGGTCATGCAAGCCTCGGGGGGCAAGGCCAACCCGCAACGTGTGCGAGAGATCTTGCTGGGATTGATCGGGGAATAGCGGATCCCAGTACGGAGTCCGCTTCGCTGCTCGCAAAACACATGGGGCCCAGCTTCGGCAATGCCGAGGCTGGGCCCCATGTGTGGTCTGCTAAGTCAACCGGGATTCGAAGCGCAACTACTCCGCGTCCGTCTCCATGCTCCAGGTCGCTTCACCTGAAACCTCGGCCGACAAGTCGAAGGAGTGGGATTCGCCCATGGCGTCCACTTCGCCATCCACGGCGACGTTGACGATGAGTTCGCTCTCCATGGCGAAGTTGCTTACGTGGCCATCAGCCAGTCCCCAGATCAAGGTGCCCTCGCCGTCGAATTCAAGGCCGAGGGTGGCCGTCAGGTCGGCTTCGATTCCCATCTCACCGCCCTGCAGTTCGATGGCGGCCATGACCACTTCGGTCAAGTCGATATCGGCTTCGCCTTCGAATTTGAATGCAATCGTTCCGAGGCGCGTGTCACCCCTGTTGCTGGCACCCTTGTAAGTGCACTCGACGGTGAACTCACCAAAAGCCTCCTTCAGTTGGCCTTCGAGTTCTTCCTTGAAGAGCTCAGCCATCTCTTGGGCATCCGCGGCCGTTTCGCCACCGGAAGGATCGACGGGCATGCCACCGGGGAAGAAGATGGAGTGAAGACCCTCCCCTTTGACTTCCCAGGTATCCCCCTCGGACACTTCCCCCTCGGGCAAGAGTGCGAGAAAGTCCATGTCCGCTTCAAGGGCCTCGAGGATGGCCTCGTCGCCCTCACTCTCGTGGAAGCTCTTGGTGTACTCGTCGCTCTCGTCGTCCCACTTGAAGGAGACAGTGGAGCCTTCGAGGTCGCCGAACTTCTCCACGTCCTGGGAATCGCTCTCGACGCCCACTTCGAGGGAGAGGTCGTCGTAGGTCCGCAACAAGCTCTGCATTCGATTGGAACCCGACTTGACGTACTCGTCGGTCACGCCCATGGCGACGCTGACCAACATGGCCTGGTCCATTCCGCCGCCGAACATGTCACCGGGCATCTCTTGACCGTCGACCACCATGCTCATGTCGTCGAGGTAGAAGGTTGCCTCGAGGGTCAAGCTCTTGGACACCGAGGTCCCCTCTGCCGGCTCGAAGGCCACTGCATCTCCGCGGCTGATGAAGCCAACCAGAGGCAAGGGAAGGAGGAGCAGGGCGGCGATGGAGGTCTTCTTGAGGTTCATGAGTGGTCTTGATGAAAGTGGAGAATGGTCGCCAGTTCGCCCGTGAGGGCTCAGATAGAGGCTTGGAGCGCTGCGGATCAATGCCAGAAGGTGTCCTGCGAACCGAGTCGGCCGCCATTTCACCATCCTTTGACGCATTTTGTCAGAATCCGGGAAGGCTCACTCCCATTCGATCGTCGAGGGGGGTTTTGAGCTGATATCGAGTACGACGCGGTTGATGCCGCGAACTCGGTTGATGATTTTACTTGAGATCCGTTGCAGGACTTCTCGGGAGAGGTAGCCCCAATCGGCGGTCATCCCATCGGAAGACTCGACGATGCGTAGGGCGCAGGTGTTCTCGTAGGTACGGCTGTCGCCCATGACTCCCACGGACTGCACGGGGAGCAGCACGGCAAAGTACTGCCAGAGCCCTTTGTGCTCGCCAGCGTTCTCGATCTCGGTGGTGCAGATGTGATCCGCTTCCTGCAAGAGTTCCACCTTTTCCGGGGTGATCTCTCCAACGATGCGAACCGCGAGGCCAGGGCCCGGAAAGGGTTGACGATCCACGATGGTCGAATCCAAGCCGAGGTAACGTCCGATGACGCGCACCTCGTCCTTAAAGAGTTCACGCAGGGGCTCCACCAATTCCATGTCGAGGTCTTCGGGCAAGCCTCCGACATTATGATGGCTCTTGATGACAGCGGTGTTGCCACCGTGCACGTTGACCGACTCAATCACGTCCGGGTACAGGGTGCCCTGTCCTAGGAAACGAGCGTTCTTGAAGGCCTTGGCTTCTTCGCGAAAGACCTCGACAAACTCGTTGCCGATGATCTTGCGTTTGCGTTCGGGGTCGGTGACGCCAGCCAACTTCTCCAGGAAGACCTTGCCCGCGTCCACCACCGTCAGGTCCATGCGCAGGTGCTCCTTGAACTCCGACTCGACTGCTTCCCGTTCGCCCTTTCGCAACAGTCCGTTGTCCACGAAGATGCAGTGCAAACGGGGACCGATGGCGCGTTGCAACAACATCGCAGCCACGGAGGAGTCGACCCCCCCCGAAAGGCCAAGGACCACTTCACCGTCCTCTCCCACGAGTTCGCGAACCTTGGCGATCTCCCGATCCACGATGGACTCGGGTTTCCAGTCGCCCTTCAGATTACAGATACGCACAAGGAAGTTGTCGAGAACTTCTCGGCCACGCACCGAGTGAGACACTTCCGGATGAAACTGAACGCCCCAAAGCCGCTTGCTCGCATTTCCGACAGCAGCCAGAGGACAGTCTTCCGACTCCGCGTAGACCTCAAACCCAGCGGGCAAGCTCTGCACCGAATCCCCGTGGCTCATCCATACGACGGTGTGGCCCCCGATGTTCTCCAAGAGACCTTGGGAGAGCACCACGCGCATGGAAGTCCGGCCATACTCACGGGAGTCGCTGGCCTTGACTTCGCCGCCGAGGTGGCGACACATCCATTGCATGCCATAGCAAATGCCAAGCACTGGAACATCGAGTTCCAACAGCCCAGCGGGCACATCGGGTGCGTCCGCATCGTAGACAGAAGAGGGGCCACCCGAGAGGATCACTCCACCCAAGTCCATTCCCGCTGCCGCTTCGAGGGCTTTGGACGGAACCGTGATTTGACACCAGGTTCCTGCTTCGCGCACGCGGCGCGCTATCAATTGCGTGTACTGGGTGCCGAGATCGACAATCAGAACGCCCCGGGGATCGCTGCTCATTCGCTGTGAAAGTAGTTGGGAGCTTCTTTGGTGATGGTGACATCGTGCGGGTGAGCTTCGCGCATTCCCGCAGAGGTGATTCGGATGAACTGTGCCCGCTCCCACAGCTCGGGCAGCGTCTTGGCGCCCGAATAGCCCATGCCCGCGCTGACACCGCCGACGAGTTGGTGCACGAAGTTCGAGAGCGGTCCCTTGCTGGGAACCATGCCCTCGATGCCTTCTGGAACGAGCTTGCTGGCATCGTCCACGTGGCCTTGCCGGTAGCGTTCCTTGGACCCCCGTTGCATGGCACCGATCGAGCCCATGCCACGCACGGCCTTGAAGGAACGCCCCTTGTAGAGAATCTGCTCACCGGGGCTCTCGTCGAGCCCAGCGAAGAGACTACCGAGCATGACGCAGGAAGCGCCGGCCGCCAGTGCCTTCACGATGTCGCCAGAGAAGCGTATCCCCCCATCGGCGATGACGGGAATGTCGTACTTGGGTTTCAGAGCTGCGGCACAATCGAGGATGGCAGTGAGTTGCGGAACGCCAATCCCAGCGACGATGCGTGTGGTGCAAATCGATCCGGGACCGATCCCAACTTTGACTCCGTCCACGCCGGCCTCCGCCAACGCCAAGGCTGCTTCTCCCGTGGCCACGTTGCCGGCGATCACATCCACGTCCAACTTGGCCTTCAACAAACGAACGGTCTCGATCACGTTGGAGCTATGTCCGTGCGCTGTATCGACAACCAACACATCCACACCGGCCTCCACAAGCCCTTCTGCTCGCTCGAAGTCATTGACGCCGATGGCGGCGCCCACCCGTAGGCGGCCCCTCGAATCCGTGGCGGAGTCGGGGTACTTCGCGAGCATGTTCAGGTCTTTCATCGTGATCAACCCCTGCAGGCGGTTCTCACTATCGACGATGATTAGCTTCTCGATCTTGTGGCGGAAGAGCAGTTGTCGCGCTTCATCCAGGGAGGTCCCAGGGGGCGCGGTCACCAGGCTCTCCTTGGTCATGATCTCGCCCACCGGCGTCGAGTCGTCCATTTCAAAACGACAATCGCGACTGGTGAGGATGCCAACGACCTTTCCGCCGTCGATGATCGGAAGCCCCGAGATGTTCTGGGAGGCCATGATCTTATGGGCCTCGCCGATGGTCGCCCGGGGCGCGAGAGTCACGGGATCCAGGATCACGCCGTTCGCCGAACGCTTGACCTTGTCCACCTCTGCAATTTGGCCCTCCAGGCCTAGGTTGCGGTGGATGACTCCGATGCCTCCCTCGCGAGCCAGGGCCACGGCCAGCTTCCACTCCGTCACCGTGTCCATGGCGGAAGAGATCAACGGCCGATTGAGCTGCACATTCCTCGAAACCCGTGTCCTCAGGTCTGCATCGCAAGGCAGAACATCAGAGTGGCGCGGGACTAGCAAGACGTCATCAAACGTCAGCCCTTCCTTGAGCTCCATGGGGCCATATCTCCTCGGGTTTGCGGGCGTCACTTGGACGTCCGCCTGGAATGGGGAAAAGGGGGATTGTAGCCCGGGGTAGGTCCTCATTCCAGGGCCTGGCTCCCTTCCGCTTGATCCTGGACATAGAAAAAGGGGCACACCCCGCCGCCGAAGCGATGAGATGGGCCCCAAGAAGGAGGAGATAACCTCTTTGTCGGACGAGGTGTGCCCCAGCCTGAGTCCGCCCCAAGAAAATGTTCGGGGGAGTTTCTCCCAGTTGCGGTGCAGTCGTGGCTCAGGACGGGCGAAGGATCGATCTGAGCCAACTGCCTGTGTTAGGTTCCTGGACCCGTATCTGACGTATTCCATGAGCCTTGAGACCGCGACGCCCTCCACCTCCTCCCCTCAAGCTGTGACGCCCCCCGCCTCACCCAGATCAGCGCTAGCGCCTCCTAGCACCCACCAGGCCACCCGGGTGGCCGTGATTGGCGCGGGATTCATCGCGGATTTTCACCTCGAGGTGCTCACGAAACTGCCGGACATCGAAGTCGTGGCCGTGGTCGACCCCGCCCTGGACCGGGCCCAAGGACTGGCGGACAAGTGGGGCGTGCCGAGCGCTCTGGGAAGCATCGCTGAACTGGCCTCGCACGGCGTGCATGTGGCGCACTTGCTCACCCCGCCCGAATTGCACGCGAAGCTTGGGGAAGAGGTCCTGAAACTCGGCATCGGACTCTTTTGCGAGAAGCCCTTCGTACTCTGCGCTGAGGATGCACGTCATCTCACGACGATTGGTGAGCAACAAGGAGTCCCCGTTGGCGTCAATCACAACCATATTTTCCAGCCGGCCTTTGTGCGACTGATGGAAAAGGTGGAAGCCGGCGAGATCGGCGTGGTCGAGCACGTTCAAGTCACCTGGAGCGTTCCGCTCATGCAACTCGATGCGGAACAGTACGCGCACTGGATGTTCCGCGACCCGCGCAACATTCTTTACGAACAAGGCCCCCACCCTCTCAGTCAAGTGCATCGCTTGTTGGGGAAGCTTCGCGATTGCGAAACCCGGGTGCTCTCGTCCAAGGAACTGCTTCCTGGACAGGTCTTTCACGATCGCTGGCTCGTCTCCGCACGAGCAGAGAATGGAACGGCTGAAATCTACCTGGCTTTCGGGCAAGGCTTCACGCGCAACACGATCAACGTCATCGGCAGCGATGGTGTGTTGGAAGCCGACTTCACCCACGACACTCTGAGCTTTGAACGCAAGACTCCCTGGCTCGAGTTTTGGAACGGCTTCCTCGCCGGCTGGCGCCGTCGGGGCCAATATGGACGGGACGCCCTGCGGGTGCTGAAGAATTACCTCTTCGCCACCCTGGGTCTCGCAGAGCGCCAGGACGCATTCTTCGTCGGCATGCGCGAGTCGATTCGTGCGTTTCATGAGCAGTACCGGGCCGGGGCACCTTTGCCCGTGTGCGGCGCCCAGGCCGCAGAAGTGCTCGATTGGTGCGACGCCATCGGGCGCGATGTGGCGCCCTCCAGCGCACAGCCTCTCGAACTCTCGAATTCGGCCGCAAGAGAGGGGGAAGTGGTGGTCTTAGGGGGTACGGGCTTCATCGGCCGGCGCGTTGTACGCGACCTCTTGGCCCAATCGATACCGGTGACCTGCGTGGTCCGTCGCACCCACAGCTTGCCGGAAGTCGTGGAAGAAGCCGCCCGCGACGGCCGCATTCGATTGTTGCGCGGGAGTCTGGGAAGCAACGACGACCTGGCTCACCTCTTCGCCGGAGCGGATGCAGTGATTCACCTCGCCACCGGTGGCGCGGACACCTGGGAGGAAGTGCAGCGCACCATGGTGCAAGGCTCGGTCACGGTCGCTCGCGCGGCAGCTGCTGCGGGCGTCAAGCGCTTCATCTACGTCTCGTCGATCGCCTCGCTCTACACGGGCGACCTGGGCATGCTGCGCGACTCCACGCAAACGGACCCCGAAATCGACGAGCGCGCCGTCTACTCCCGTGGCAAGGCAGCAACGGAACAAGCTTTGTTCAAGCTCCACCGTGAGCAGGGGGCGCCCCTAACCGTCATGCGTCCAGGCGTGGTTGTCGGAGATGGCACGCCCATGCAGCACTCCGGCTACGGACTCTGGGCACGGGACAACCACTGCGTGGGCTGGGGCTTGGGCGACAATGTCTTGCCCCTCGTCTGGGTCGATGACGTGGCCAGCGCCCTGGTGGCTGCCGCCCTACACCAAGGCGCTGAACTCCAGGGTCAAGCGCTCAACCTCTGCGCCCGGGTGCCCCTCAACGCACAGCAAATTGTGGAGGAACTGCGCCTGGTAACCGGCCGCGACCTGCACTTCCATCCGCGCCCCCTCGGCAAGAGTCAAGCCATGGAGATCGGCAAGTGGATGGTCAAGCTCCTGGGCGGCCGGCCCGGCCTCGTCTTTCCTTCCTACCGCGACTTGAAATCGCGGGGACTGTTCCCCGAGTTCCAGTGCAACTTGGCACGCGAAGTTCTCGGCTGGAAGCCCCTCGAAGAGCCTCAGGCTTTCCTGGACAAGACCGTGCGCATCTACAGCAAGGACAAGGGCGAGTGATGACAGAGGTGGGTATCCCCCACTTACTGCACGTCTTCTCTACCTTTGTGCCCGCCGGCCCGGAAATGCGCACCGTGCGCATGATCAATGCCCTCGGGCAAGAGTTTCGGCACTCGATCCTCGCCATCGATGGGCGCACGAGTGCCCGGGAAGAACTCGCCCCGAACGCCCCGGTGGTGATGCTCGATAGCTTGCCTCGTTCCGGCACGCCCAAGACCGTGCTGGCGCTCAGGCGATTGATCCGCGAAACGCAACCGGACTTGGTGCTGAGCTACAACTGGGGCGCTTTCGACAGCGTGATCGCCACCCGCAGCCTGGGACTCTCGCGACGACACATCCATCACGAGGACGGGTTCAACATTGATGAAGCCCACGAGTTCAAGGGCCGCCGAATCTGGGCTCGTCGGCTGCTCCTGGGTGGAGTGGCGCGGGTGGTGGTGCCTTCCGAAGTGCTGGCCGGAGTCTCGCGCGAGCACTGGCGCCTGCTCGCGAACAAGCTGCAGTTGATCCCCAATGGAATCGATCTGGACAGCTTCTCGAGCGAACCTAGCTCCAGCGAACTGCGCAACGAATTGGGCATCTCGCCAGACTCGCCGGTGATTGGATTCGTGGGCCACCTGCGCCCGGTCAAGAACCCCGGTCGCTTGCTCGCAGCCTGTGCATT
>JBLIMI010000097.1:0-9076 GCA_047638655.1 Minisyncoccia bacterium
TGCATCCAAAAGCCATTCAATACAGCAGACCTGGAAGATGTACTCCAATCCGCGCTATGCTGAGCTGAGTAGTTGGACATGGGGGGCGCTCCGGAATCGTTCGCGGCATCACCAATAAAACGACTCCACCACGAGTGAGGAACGGCCTCCTTGAAGTAGCCCCTAACAAGAGAATAAAATGATGACAATGAAGAAGGTCCGGCTAATGTTGTGCATGATCGCAGCATTGGCCTGTAGCTGCGCAACCACCGGCGAGGGCCCCCTTGAGAAGAGCGATCGCATCGTCTTCCTGGGCGACTCAATCACCGAAGCGGGTGTGCAGCCCAAGGGATATGTGACGCTGACCTCCAACGCTATCGCAGCGGCCTACCCAGATCTCGGAGTGGAAGTCATTGGCGCTGGGATCTCCGGTCACAAGGTACGGGACTGCCTGAAACGGATGGATCGGGATGTGCTCGAGAAGGACCCAACAATCGTGCTGATCTACATCGGGATCAACGACGTGTGGTGGTGGAATGGCAATTGGGGAAAAGGCACGACCAAACCTGACTTTGAGGCAGGCTTGCACAAGATGATCGAGCAAATCGACGCTGTCGGCGCGAGGGTGATCCTCTGTACCCCAACGGTGATCGGCGAGAAGGCGGACGGAACGAACGAGTACGATGCCATGCTAGACGAGTACTCGGAGATCTCTCGCAAGGTAGCGAGTGCGACGAATAGTCAAATGTTGGATCTGCGGCAGCACTTCCTCTCCTACCTGAAGCAGCACAACCCGGAAAACCTTGAGCGAGGTGTCCTGACCAGTGACGGCGTGCACCTCAACGAGACGGGCAACGCTTTTCTGTCGGGTCTGGTTCTTGATGCTTTGCACGTCGTAAGCCATGAACCCATGCCATAGCCTGGTCCGGATTAACCATCGATCAGACGCTTTCCGATCTTCTGTGACTCTACTCGTAGTTGCACGCTGAGCGCCATCGCCTGCGATCTGATAGGGTTTCAAATTTCCAAGCACCTGCGGCCGCTACTCGAACACACGCCATGTTTCGCCATATCCTCCTTGCGACGCTCGCACTCAGCGCTCCCCTACTCGCCCAAGACACGTCGCCGGAAGCCTTGAACCAGGTAAGGGGACTCTTTGAGCGCTGGAACGACTTTGGCCAACCTGGGATGGCCGTCGGCATCATTCACGATGGGGACCTTGTCTTTGCCGAGGGGTTCGGCATGGCCAATTTAGAGGTCGGTTCCGAGAACGGTCCAGAGGTCCTCTACCGCATCGGTTCCACATCGAAGCAATTCACGGCCACGGCCATCTCGTTGCTGGCGCTCGATGGCAAGCTTGAGCTCGACGCTCCCTTGAACAAGTACCTCCCTACCTTTGTCGATTACAAGCCGCCCGTAACTGTGCGCCAGCTCGTCAACCACACGAGCGGGCTGCCCGACTACATCAACATTCAATTCTCGCAAGGCGGGGGCGGGAAGGCATGGTTCACGCCGAAGCAAACGCTCGCAGTCTTGTCGACTGCCGATCTCGAATTCACTCCCGGTTCACGCTACGCGTATAGCAACTCCAACTATTTCTTGATGGGAGAACTGGTACAGCGCGCGAGCGGCAAGAGCCTGCGAGATTTTGCCCGCGAGCGCATCTTCAATCCGCTCGGCATGGACGATACACGTTTCCATGACCGCCACGATGAAGTCATCGAGGGCCGATCCCATGGCTACTCTCGTCAGACGGAAAGTGGCCGTGGTGAGTGGAAGGTAGACATCACGCACCTCGACCACGTGGGCGATGGTGGTGTGTTCACGACGATTGAGGATCTCGCCAAGTGGGATGCAAACTTCTACGGCAACAAGTTGGGGCATGGGCAGGCCCTGCTTGATCTTCTGCACAGGCAAGGGGTTCTCAATGACGGAGAGACCATCGCCTACGCATCCGGATTGAATATTGGGTCGAACCGTGGATTGCGAACGGTCACCCACGGCGGTTCATGGGTGGGCTACTTGGCGGCGATGGACCGCTACCCGGATCAGCGTTTCACGGTGATCGTGCTGGCCAACCAGACCAGCGCTAATCCAGCACAACTCTCGCGTCAGGTCGCGGACATCTGCCTCAAGGGCTTGTTCACTGAGTGAGTGCTCAGGCCCGTCCCGGGCGAATCATTTAGCGCGCGTCTGGCCTAGTCAGTCGTCATCGTCTTCAACACCTGTCGTAATGGCCCACTCGGGATAGGGCTCCTGCGTCCCACGCACGGAGCGCCACAAGATGCGGTTCAGCACATCTTCAGGGGCTCGGTCCATGGCACTGAGATCGAGGGCTGCGGAAGTGAGCGCGTCCTGTCGTAGAACGGGATCACTCAGGGAGGATGCTTCGGGGTTGAGTTGATCGAGCGGAATCACATTCGCGAGCGCAGTGAATGGAGTTGGATCGGGGACGTCCGTGAAGCACTCGAACATGGGCGAGGCGCTAGCGTCGAAGTGGTTCATCGGAGGCATGCCCAGGATTTGCTCGATCGTTCTCAGGACGCTCGTCGTGTTGTATTGCTGGCCGACCTGCACCCCACGGCGGGCGTAGGGGCTAGCCACAAACGCTGTCGTGCGGTAGCCCGAAACGTGATCCCAGCCGGCCTGTGGGTCGTCCTCGATCACAAAGATGGCCATCTGCGGCCAAAACGTGGAACGACTCAGCCCCTCGACGATCCTTCCTAAAGCAAGATCGCCATCGGCCATGCAAGCAGCGGGTGTCGGAGCCCCCGACGCGGTTCCGCTTGTGTGGTCATTGGGCAAACAGATCAGCGTCAGGTTCGGGAACTCGCCCTCCACCTCGCAGCGTGCGAGATCAGCAAGAACGACGTCGGCGCGGTACTGATCTGGAACGGACATGTTCCAGCCGACGTAGCTCGTCGAGGAGTAGGGAACTAGCGAGGGCACGGTGGGTTCACTACCAAAGATGACCTCGTCGCTGAGGCCTTCCCATGTCCGGTAGCAACTCATGAAGTCCGGCTCGCCCGTTCGAGTTGAATCCCGATAGCGAACCCTGGGCTGACAGAACTCTCCAAAGTTCCGCAGGGTAAGCCCGGCGGCAATCGCATGGTCCCAGAGAAAACCCGCCGGTGAATAGGCCAACGAGTCCTTTCCATGCTCGACCATACCGTCGGGATAACTGCGCGGCCAACCCGCGAAGCTGCGCTCAAGGTAGTCCGTTCCAAAGGCCGAAGTGGACCAGTTGTGCCCGTCTGCGCTCAGTATGCCCGAGCAGTAGGTGTTGTCGAGCAAGACAAACTCGCGCGCCAAGGAGTGCTGGTTGGGGGTCACCTGCTCGCCAAAGATGCATAGACTCGCGTCGCCGTTCGCTTCGGGCATATCGCCGAGCACCTGATCGAAGGTGCGGTTCTCCTTGATGACGTAGACGACATGGCGAATCAAACTCGGCTCCCCAATGCGTTCCGGGACAGCAACCGGGTCTCGTCCGGGTCGCGGCGGCGCCAAGGCCGCCTCGATCGCACCCCGCCTCAAATTGATATCCACCTGCTCGGAGAGTTCTGCGAGTTCCTCATCATCAGGCAGAGGAACGAGCGTGAGCGAGCCGTGGTACTGGTGCGTATTGAACTCCGGGCCCAGCGGTTCGGCCCGTTCACGCCCGCGAGAAAGTCCTTTGATATTGGCGACGACCAGTCGTTCACGACTCGCATCATGGAAGACTGCGCCAGGGAACCAACCGACAGGAATCATCCCCAACAGGTGCGATTCCCCTCGCTGTTGCGGCTCGAATTCAATCACAGCGATCGCATTTTGCGTTCCATTGGCCACGTACAGTGTCTCCCCGGACGAATCGAAGGCGAGCGCGTTCGGCGTTGCGCCGAGCAGGTCCGAAGGACTCGACTTGGTCCAAATCGTCTCGACCCATTGACCCGTTGCGGAGTCGATGACGGAGAGGTTATCGCTGCCCGCGTTGGCGACGACGACATATTGGCCATCCGGAGAAACGGCAAGAGCGGAAGCGTGCAACCCCGTCTTTAATTCCTCCGTGGACCCGCTACTCAAATTGACAATCGTGACCGAACCCTCACTCGCGATCCCCCGCTCATCGATCCGCACTTTGGTTCCTTGCCCCGCGTCACCGATCCGGTCCCCGGGCTCGGGTTGTCCCCCACCCCAATTGCTGACGAAGGCGCGTTCCCCACACAGAACCACGTCAAACGGCGCGACTCCTACCTCGTAGGTCTGCAAGACCTCGCCGCTTTGAAGATCGAGCACCAAAAGTGTGTTGGACAGATTGCCGCAAACCAACAGCCTGCGACCATCCGGATGCAGGGCGATTCCGCTGGGAATTTCCGCCGCCCGCCGGGGCGCGTTCGCCGGCGGCAACGGAATGCTATGGGACGGAGTCACCTCACCATCCGCAGCGACCCTGAAGACCTTGATCGATCCGTTGACGTTGCTCAAGAAGATCCATTTGCCATCCGTGGAGACCACGAGGCCGGTGTAAGAGAGTTGAGCGCTTCTATCCGGATGCAGTTCGTGCTCCAAGATAGGACCGGTGGACGGTGCCGTCCGCGACTCGGCTGGAAACACGACGCGTTGAACGATGGTCCCACTGTTGGCTTCGACGACCAATAGTTCGGGAGTCTTGCCCGACACGTAGAACCGTGACCCGTCCATGGAGGCCGCCAATGCCTGGGGCCGAAGCCCCGGGAGTTCGATCGTTTCTCCATGTGGCGTCAGAGTCTGATTGACAGGCGTGACCGTGCTTCCATTCGCTTTGCGTCCGATGGAGACACTCGGAGCGGCCGGGGTATTGGCCACTTCGCACTCGACGCAAGCGGTGAGAGCGGTGAAGAGCAAGAGGGAGAGCACTATCGGGGTTCGCTGCATGCCTCTCATTCTGGTCCAGTCCCGTATCCTTGTCACTTGCGGAGATGGCAAACGCGAGTGTTGACCTAGATTTGAGGCTTGGCGTTGACGCACGACTCGCAGGCCCATGGGGTTCGGTCGAAAGCAGAACAGGAACGCGAGAGATCATCTGAAGCAGAAGATCAAGTCTTGCGGCACCCCCGGGGCTAGTGCATAACGGTCACTTCCCCGCGCTCGAGATCCAGGGGCACCCGCAAAGCGGGCTGCTCGTCGTCTTTGGCTTCAAACAGGAGCAACTCCGCGGCGGAGTCCAAGACCTCGTAGCTTGGCCAACTCGACTTCCCAATCAACGACACGTGGGTGTACCAGGAAGTTGCCGCGCCAGTGTAGAGAGTGAGAGGCACCGTCTTGCCGTTGGAATCGCACACCTAGAAGCCGTCGAAGTCCCGATAGCGTACGGGGTCGAGGCGAAAGCTCATGGGAACCCCCACGGTGATCCGCATGGGACTCGCCGTTGAAGCGTCGCTCACAACCTTCGTCGCGGCTCGCCCTCGGAGACCTTGGCGTAGAGCCTTAGCCCTTCATAGGCGACGTCCTTGAACTCAAAGTTGCCGTCTGCCCCCGTCGAACCGAGTTCTACTCCACGACTCATTTTCCCGCCGCTTGCCGTGCTCCCCAGTATCATGGTCAAACCCAATACAGCATTCGGAACAGGCTCCCCTCGAGAGTCCACCACCCGTCCCGCCAGTCGCTGGAGGACCTTCTGTCTCGATAGGACAATCTGAGTTTCCGCTTCGTCACCAGTACGGACCGTGACCTGCGCCGAAAGGAAACTGTCGGGGAGATAAGCCTGTAAGGTGTACTCGGACTGAAGCAAGCCGCCGTAGACAAAGCGACCCGCCCCATCTACCGCCAGGCCGAGCTTTTGACGTCCATCCAAGACGTCTTCCAAGCGAGTCGTCTGTCCGCCGTAGGGCGTACCGTCGACCAAGAAGACGATGGCGTCGGTCTGCGGATTCCCGGCCTCATCCACAACACGTCCGTGAATGGAGCCGGTGGGCTCTCCGAGACGCAGGAGCATTCCCTGCGCCCCATGAACATCGCGTTTCAAGCGCTCTGGCAATCCTTCTACTCGTGCGGGGTGGCATCCAGGAAGCGTCGCGAAGAGCACCGATCCGGGAACCAAGTAAGAGACATCCATTTCAAAATGACCGTCCTCATCCGCCATCACTGTTCTTTGGCTGAACATGATTCGCGCTCCAGCCGCGCCCGTGCCCAATTGATCCAACACGACGCCACTCGCGGTGTAAACCAGTCGGTCTAGCGTCCGCAGGGTTAGCTGCTTGACGGGTTCGTTCCCGCCAAACAGCATGATGTCGCGAAAGCTGCTGCTCATATTCGCGATGATTAGGTACCGAAAACTGTCCATGTCGGTGTCCTCGCGCAACTCGCCACGCTTGATGCCGGAGCGAATCAGCTCCCCGAGCCAATTCGAGAGACGTGCCTCGTTGGCCTGATCGGAAGCCAAGAGAGCCGGGCTCGTGAAGATCCGCCCCAGCAAAGGCACGTCCCAACTCTGGCTCTCGCTTGGCGGCCTCGCCACAGAGCCTCATGGCCTCCAGTAAGCGCGTCCGCGTTGGGCGCTTACGTATGCCGTCAAAAGCGTCCAGTAGTTGTGCATTGAAGTGATCCCAGTAGGCCACCAGGACATGGTCCTTGGTGGGAAAGTGATAAGAAGAAGGTGCCTTTGCCCGCATCCGCCGCTTCTGTGAGGTCCTTGACAGTGGTGGCGTCAAAGCCCTTCTTCTAGAACAGGACCAGCGCTGCAGCCATGAGCCGTCCGCGGGTCTCCCGCCGCCGACGCTCCTGGCGTGACTCTGCTTGCTCTCCTGGGCTAGATTGACCTGAGTCGAAACCGACCATGGTCAGTTTCTGGGTCAAGTCTCGCGAAACGTCAAGGCAGATTTATTGACGACCATGGGGATTTTGATTGGCAGGCCAGAACCCAGAAATCCCCTATTCATCCAGGCAGCAAGCCATCGGAAGGACGTTTGCAGCTCTGGAACCACGCCAAGAACGTCGAATCACAAACCCAGCACGGGCATAGATCGGTGACTCGGCTGTGTGGCGACTCCCTCAGAGCAAGGGCGGTTCGGCACGGGGTGAATGAGGAAGGAGCTTCGTTTGGACTCCATATGGGATCTCACCGCCCATCTGAACAATCATGACCCAGTCCTGATTCACGGTCTGGCCCAATGTTGGCATGGAAGCCAGGCGGTGATGTCCCGGAGCTGATCGTGGAAGCACCACTGCCTCACATCACTTGCCAGCCACCCGTGAATCACGCGGGCGACCCGATGGACTCCGAAAGGCCGCTTTCACTCGAGCCCTCACCCCGCAACATTGGTCGGTGGTAAGGATTGAGAAGAGCCCTAGTTGTTTGAACCAGAACCCGGCTCCTCCCCAAGCCTTCAGCCTCCCCTGACCGACGTCCAGAAGATGCGATCGTGACCCTCGGCCTTTGGGCGCTGGACCGCTCGCTTGTCGAAGGCCAACTGGTGGCGAGCTCTGGCATCTGGGGATGCATGCCAAGGTCCCCATTGGACGCGCAACCAGGCCTCTATGCTTTGGTCTCGGGAGCCCGTCAACGCGGGCGCCCGAGACCAAACGAAGGATTCTAAGCAGGACGAACCAGCGAAGAGCAGTGTTACGAACTCCTCGGTGGCCTGCTCAAGAGCGATCGCCGCGCCACGTACGTGAGCTTGCGGTCAGTTCGGGAACAGGCGCCGAGAGAAAGACGGGGTGAGTGCTGAGCCACTAGAGCGACAGCATTTCACCCCAGACCGTTAGTCGTCCATCTGGTTCACCAAGCCTTGCAGCTGGGAAGCCAAACTGGAGAGTTCGGCCGCTGAGACGTTGACACCCGCTGCGCCTTTCGATGTGTGATCGGCCGCCGCTGCGACTCCCTTGATGTTGGCCACGATTGACCCTGTACCTTCGTTTGCCTTCACCACATTACGTGCCATGTCTGAAGTCGTTGATGCCTGTTCCTCCACGGCACCTGCGATCGACGTTTGGGTGTCATTGATCGTCGAGATAATCTTGCTGATCTTCTCGATGGCAAGGACCGATTCACTGGTGTCTGTTTGAATCGCAAGAATCCGGCTGCTGATGTCTTCCGTGGCCTTGGCCGTGGCTTTCGCCAACTCCTTGACCTCGTTAGCAACCACCGCAAAACTCTTGCCTGCATCGCCGGCGCGCGCGGCCTCGATCGTCGCATTGAGTGCCAAGAGATTTGTTTGTTGAGCGATTGTGGTAATCACCTTGATGACCTGCCCAATCTCTGCACTGCTCTCGCTTAGCTTGGAGATTTTCCCGTTAGTCTCCCCGACAAGCTGAACTGCCTCGCGGGCGATGTCCGCGGCGGTTTGAGCACTGTTGGAGATCTCATCGATACTTGCCGAGAGTTCTTCCGTGCCGGCTGCCATCGTCTGGACGTTCTCGTCGACTTCTCTAGAGGCGACAGAAACCAAGTTCGCCTGGCTAGTCGTCTGCTCAGATTGAGCACTCATCTCGGTGCTCGCCATGGTCAAGTTCTCGGCTGAATCCGTGAGCTTCGCGGCGTAGCCTGAGATTTCCGTCTGAAGGGCCTTGGCTTTGTTCTTCTGCTCCGTCAGGTCGGTCGCGTACTTGACCACCTTAAAGGGCTTGCCATTGAGGTCCTGGATAGGGTTGTAAGAGGCCTGAATCCAAACCACGTTGCCGCCTTTTCCGAGACGCTTGTACTCTGCGGACTCGTATTCGCCACGGTTTAGCTTGCCCCAGAATTCCTTGTACTCGGCGCCCTTTCCGAATGCCGGCTCGACGAACATGCGGTGATGCTTGCCCTGAATTTCTTCGAGCGTGTATCCCAGCGTGCTCAGGAAGTTCTCGTTCGCGGTGATGATCGTGCCATCCATGTTGAACTCGATCACGGCTTGGGCTTTTCCAATGGCTTCAATCTGCCCGGAGAAGTCAGCACCCTGGAGCTTGGCGGCCGTCACGTCGGACGCGTACTTGACTACCTTGAAGGGCTTGCCATTGAGGTCCTGAATGGGGTTGTAGGAGGCTTGAATCCAAACTTCCTTGCCGCCTTTTCCAAAACGCTTGTATTCCGCGGACTCGAATTCGCCACGGTTCAGCTTGTCCCAGAATTCACTGTACTCGGTGCTTGATCCGTAGGCCG
>JBLIMI010000098.1:0-9006 GCA_047638655.1 Minisyncoccia bacterium
AGATTCACATGGCCTACTTTAATGAGCAAGAACTCGAGTTGGCGAGCTTCATTCAGACAGGCACCTACCGTTTGAACTTCACCGAGATCGGGGAACTGATGGCGTCCTGCTTGATCGGCTCGGTGGATGACGGAAGTGGATTGACCGCGCCGCAAGTTCCCGGCACTGTTTCAACTTACTCCATCGACCAAACGAAGAGCACGATCTTCATGACCAGTAGGGATACCACGCGCTTCGAGTTCGAGCGCGTGGCCACTGGAGCCCTGACCGAGTTGCTCTACGAAGAGACGGGGTGGCTGCCCGGCGCCACAGGACGCGAAGAGTTACAAGCATTGCAGGGCGCACGAGAGGCCGCGGCCAAGAAGTAATAGGAGGCAGGCATGACGCCGACCTTTTCCATGGCTGTTTCCTGGGCCTGGCTCTGGGGGATGCCCATGGTGCACGCTTCGAAGGCGGTCCGCTGGAGCGGCTTTTATGGAGTGTTCTAGGCCGAACAAGAGACGGCAAACGGCGCTTCACCGACGACACCCTGATGTCCCTGGACCTTGCGCATAGCTTGCTCGAACAGGGTCGACTTGACCTTGATCACTTAGCCCTGTGTTTCGCAGAGAACTATCGTTGGAGCTGCGACTATGGTCCCGGCGCTGCCAAGTTGTTGAAGCGAATCCGTAAAGGCACCACTTGGCATGAAGCCAACCAATCTGTCTTCAAGGGGGGATCCTTTGGAAATGGTGGTGCCATGCGTGCTGCGGTGATCGGGCTGTATAACTCTAATCGCCCTGAAGAAATTGCCGCGGCCGCCCGCGACTCTGCACGGGTGACGCATGCCCATGAGCTCGGCATGGAAGGCGCAGTGCTGATTGCGGCGAGCACGGCGCAGGCGCTCGTCTCGACAAACCCTCTACAGATCCTCAGAGCTGCCGCGCGAGCCTGCCAATTCAGGCTCTATTCAGATCGACTCGCCATCGCTTACGGGTGGCTACAAACTGGAAAGTCCACCGACCCGAAGCAGGTGCGAGAGGAGCTACGCAATCGCATCGTCGCGCTGGAGTCCTGCGTGACCGCGCTTTACTTGGCCTTGCGCTTCATCGACTCGCCCTTTGAGGGTCTGCTCGCTTTTACAGCCGCTTGTGGAGGCGACGTGGACACCATCGGCTCCATGTCGGGCGCTATCTGGGGAGCCGCCAATGGCGCGCCCCGGCTTCCTGGGCGACTCCTAGAAGAACTGGAGCAACGAGAATACCTCGTCGCCGTCGCGAGTGCTTTGCATGAGGCAGCAGCCGCACAGTAACGCAAGAAGCCCCGGCGCTTCTGCGTTGGGGCTTCTGCGTCGGGGCTTCTTGGTTGTCGGCGTGTGGGCCCTTAGCGAGCTAGCACTGGCTGAACCCGCAGCCGTAGCACTTCACGCACCCTTCCTCGAAAGCTAGGTTACCAGTGCAAGACGGGCATTTCAGTTTGTACTGAGCCACGTTGCGCGGGCGGGTTGACTTGGCCGCTGCTTTGACGGGCGCGCTTGCCTTCGCCGCGGGCGGAGCCTGCTGGGTAGCGCCTCCGAGCAGTAGAGCGTGCAGGCCATTGGCCTCCTTGGCTTCCATGTAACGACGCAGAGCGCGCGCCAAACCGTCCGCGAGGGACATGATGCGCCCATCCTTGGTGGGAACGGTGATGCTCGACCCGATGCCGTCAAGTTGCTTGACCGCCAGCTCGAGGTGGCCGTTGGAGCGCAACCAGAGACTGAGAATCCGGCAAATGGCTTCCAAGTCTGAGTTCGCCACATCGCCGCCTTTGCCTAGTTGGGCAAAGACTTCGCGTTCGCGACCAGAACCGGGATCGACGGAGACCTTCACATGCATGTTGCCAAAGGGCGTCATCTGACGGATCCGCAAGCAACTCATGATTTCCGGCAAGCGAATGGGAGCCAAGTACTGGCCTCCCTCCGCGTCGGTCATGGTGAGCAATGCCGTTTCGTCCAACTTGGGTGCTTCCTCTTTTTTCTTCTCGGCTGAACCCTTGAGTGCCATCGGCTGCATCTCGCGGCAACCGTCTCGGTAAACCGTGATGCCCTTCACACCTTCTTCGATCGCCATTTCATAGATCGTCCTCACATCATCGACGGTGGCGTCGTTGGGGAAGTTGATCGTCTTGGAGATCGATGCGTCGCAGTGGCGCTGGAACGCAGACTGCATGCGCATGTGCCAGTGGGGAGTAATGTCATGGGCCGTCACGAAGACGCGCTTGAAGCTCTCCGGTAGACCATCCACGTACTGGATGGTCCCGTCGGTAATCGCTTGGTCAACAAGCTCGTCGCTAAAGATGCCCTCAGCACGGGCGTTCTCTTCGAACACATAGTTCACCTCACGCATGATGGTGGGGTTGCCCTGCGTGTCCTTCATAACCTGACGGTCGAAGGCCAAGCTGAACATGGGTTCGATACCGCCAGAGCAATTGGCTAGGATCGAAATCGTGCCTGTGGGCGCCACGGTTGTCGTGTAGGAGTTGCGCAGGCGCCGGCCGTCACGCTCCCAGTCGGAGCCTTCCCAAGCGGGGAACACGCCGCGCTCTTCACCGAGCACTTCCGAGGCCACGTGGGACTCGTCGTTCAAGACGCGCATGATCTCGGTACCGAAAGCCAAGCCTTCTTCCGAGTTGTACGCAATGTCCAATTTGTAGAGCGCGTCCGCAAAACCCATCACACCCAGGCCGATGCGGCGAGTGGTCTTCGACATGTTGTCGATGGCGCGCAGGGGGTACTTGTTGACGTCGATCACGTTGTCGAGGAACCGTGTGCCCGTGTGGATGATCGCTTTGAAGTGATCCCAATCGAAGCTGCGCTCGCCGTTCGCTTCCTTGACCAGAACGCCCAGGTTAATGGAGCCTAGGTTGCAGGAGTCGTAGGGGTGCAGGGGTTGCTCGCCACAAGGGTTGGTGGCCTCGATCTCGCCGACGTTCTTGATGGGGTTTTGACGGTTGATGCGGTCGATGAAGATCACACCGGGCTCGCCGCTCTCGTGGGCGTGTTCGATGATGCGATCCCACATCTCACCAACAGTCCAAAATTCGCCGGTGGCCTTGCCTTCTGCATCGCGCTTGGCCAGTTTGTCTATCTTGCCCGTGCGCGGGTTGACTACTTCGTGGATGGCGCCCCGGTCATTCTTGACTGCGTCGCAGAACTTGTCCGTGACCGCAACCGAGAGGTTGTAGTTCTGGAGCTGGCTGCGATCGTCCTTGACCTGAATGAAGGAATTGATGTCCGGGTGGTCGATTCGCAGCATGCCCATGTTGGCACCGCGGCGGAAAGCTCCCTGCTGGATGGCGTCTGTGGCCTTCGAGAAGACGTTCATGAAGGACATGGGCCCTTCGGTCGTGCCGCCTGAGGAACGCACCAGGTCGCCCTGGGGGCGCAGACGGGAGAAACTGAAGCCGGTGCCGCCACCTGCTTTCTGAATCATCGCTGTGGCTTTGATGGCCTCGAAGATGCCTTCGATGGAATCCTCAACGGGAATCACGAAACAGGCGGAGAGCATTCCCATCTCGCGACCCGCGTTCATCAAGCAGGGGCTGTTCGGCAGAAACTCCCGACGAGCCATAATCCCGTAGAACTCCTCGGCCACGCTCACTGCGCGATCGGGATGATCCGGGGCGTACATGGTTTCCGCCTTGGCGACGTGTGCCGCCACGCGCCACATCAATTGGCGAGGGGTCTCAATAGTCTCTCCCGTTTCAGGGTTTTTCTTGAGGTAACGCCGCTCTAGAACGGTAATCGCGTTCTTAGTGAGCATGGGTTCCTCCAGACCCGCCGGAGGGTTCACTGCGTCCAAAATGGCCGCGTGCTTACCGGTAAGAGGGTTGGGATTGGAAGTCGGCTTGCCCGGGGTTATTTGTGCGGTGGGATTCACGGTCCGCTCTGCTCCTGTCTTGGTTTCTCTTCGTTTCCTACTGGCCGAGGAATCTAATGCGCCCCTCAAGGCATCGCCCGGTTGCAAACGCATTTGCAACATGGGGTTAACCCTAATCCGGACGATGCGGCGCGCGCCCTTTGCGCCCCGCGTCGCCACTCGCGACCGCTAGGCAAATTAACTAAATGAACGTCAACTCCCAACGATATTTGGCTCCCGTGTCTGAGAACTAACCCTACATCTTGTGGATTGGCTACTTACACGCCCCCCACCCATTGGGGTTACGTCTTCCGGCGGAACTTGGTTGAAATGCCTTTGAATCGGGCGGCAAATTGTGCGCCTTCCTCGACCCTCAAGACGCGACATCCGATCCAGTAGATGCCAGCGCCCGTCAAGATCGCCAAAGCGAGGCCAAAGCCGACGGGCAAATACGGGGCACTGACCGCGTGCACTTCGCGTGCAATGAGACCGCAACAAGCGGCGGCGGTGAACGTTTTCCAAAGCGTTGAAAACCAGCCCGGCAAAGCTGCCGGCAAGCCGACTCGGTCTTGTAAGCCAGGCAACAAGATGAACAAGTTGCCAAAGCTCGCAAGTGTTGTCGCTAAGGCCAATCCGTTCGCATCCATGTGCAATCCGCGGATGAACAGAGTGTTCATGACGACGTTGGCCACAAGCATCGCGCACGAGACGCGCACAGGTGTTTTGAAGTCGCCGACGGAGTAGTAGGTGCGAGCCACGAGTCCCACGGCGCCCGCTGGCAAAATGGCGAAAGCCAGCACGCGTAGAGCGTCGGCGGTACGCACAACACCAGCCGCTTTGAACGCTCCATATTCGAACAATAGCGAAGTCACCGGCAGCGCCAAACAGGCGAGCCCGAAGGCTGCTGGCATCGCGATGAAGAGCACATTGCGCTGAGTTTTGTCGTGCAAAGCCCGCAGGTCCGCTAGACGCCTTTGCTGCCCAAAGGCCGCTAAAGCCGGAAATACGGCCGTGGTGGCCGCAACCGCTACCAAGGCCAAAGGAAATTGCTGCACTCGGTTGGCCAGGTAGTGAACCGTCTGCCCGCCTGGCTGCAGCAGGCTTTGGGCCATCATGCCATCGATCATCACGTTCACTTGATAAACGGCCGCACCAAACGCAAGGGGTGCGCTACGACGCAAGATGCCACGGGCTCCGGAGCGTGCTCTGGCTTGCGCTTCGGGAGCGATGGTCACCGTCGGCCACAACCCGCAGGACTTGATCGCAGGCACGACGAGAAGCAGTTGGGCCAGACCGGCCAACAAGACTCCTGCCGAGAGCCAACGGATCATGGGCAACCTCTCCGGTAACGTTTGTGTTTCGCTCGTTTGCCACGCCCAGGTGATGCCGACCAGGCATGCGATCCAAAGCACATTCAAGAGCACCGGACCGAGAGCGGGCAAGGTGTAATGACCGCGTACATTGAGGGCTCCACCGATGGCTGCCGTCAAACAAACGAAGATCACGAACGGCATCAAGCGCATGGTGAATTCGCGCACCAGCGCGCCCTGCGGGCCGAGCCACTGGACGTCCGTCCCCGGGAATGTATTTGGCAGCAGCCACACGCTCGCGACCACGATCAGGCACAGGGCCAGCAGTATTTTTGCCACCAAACCCAGTGTCGCCCGAAAAAGCACGGCTCCAGCCTCGTCGCCTTCTTCTGCGTCGACCTTCGTCAGGGAAGCCTGGAGAGAGGTGGATAGGGCGCCTTCTCCTAGGAATCGGCGGAACAGATTCGGGATCCGCCAGGCGAATAGGAAGGCGTCGTAGACCATGGAAGTGTCGCCGAACAGCAGCGCCGACATGCTCTCGCGCACCATGCCCAGCACTCGAGAAACGAGCGTCAGGATCGAAATCCAGATCGTTCGCTTGCCCACACCGCGTTGGCGCCGGATGACGCGCTCCCCCTGGGACGTGCCTGGGTGCTCGCTCACTGGCCTATTCGCCCGTCAATTAGGAGCCGAGGAGCTCCTTCACGAGCACCTGGGCCGTCTTGCCATCGATCAGACCCTTGTGCTTTGCCATCAAGGCTTTCATCACGAGGCCCATGTCTTTCATGCTCGCGGCACCGCTCTCGGTGATGGCAGCCTGCACAGCGGCCCGGGCATCGTCCTCCGACATTTTCTCGGGCAGATAGCCCTCAATGACGGCGATTTCGTCCCGTTCCTTGGCGGCCAGCTCGGGGCGGCTCGCTTTTTCATACTGCTCCACGGAGTCCTGCCGCGTCTTGACGCAGCGGGCCAGTATTTGGAGGGCGTCCTCCTCTGTCAGGTCGCGCTGCAGCTCGATGCGACGGTTCTTAAGCTCCGCCTGGACCATGCGCAGGGTGTCGCGGGCCAGTGCGTTCCTGTCCCGCATAGCCTGCTTGACGTCGTCGGAGATTCTCTCGATGAGGCTCATTGGATCACTCCTGGTCCTCGTCTTCGTCTGAATCCTCGGCTGCGCTATCGCTGGCCGGCGGATCATCGGTGGTTGCATCGGCGGCAGTGTCCGGGTCGGCCTGTGCCACGTCCTCGCTGGTGGCTTCCGCCTCCGGCTGCTGAACTTCCCCATCTTCCCCGACGCTCACCGTGTATTTTTCGATGTCTGCTTCCGAGACCACTTCCGCGGCCACGAGCTGATCCTCGACACCCCCCTTCTCTTTGAGGTTGATCAAGCGCACGCCTTGGGTGTTGCGCCCGATGGAGCTGATGTCACTCACCTTGGTTCGGACGATCATGCCCGAGGCGGTGATGAACATCACGTCGTCACCTTCTGAACAGCCACGAACGCCGATGACTTCACCGTTGCGGTCGCTGCAACGGATGTTGATCACGCCTTGGCCGCCACGTCCTTTGATGGGATAATCCTCGAGAGCGGTGCGCTTGCCGTAGCCCTGCGCGGTGGCGGTCAAGATGGACTTGCCATCGGCATTCACGACCATGCCGACCACGCGGTCGCCTTCCTTGAGGCGGATCCCGCGAACACCTCGAGCGGTACGTCCCATGGATCGGGCCGCCGCTTCATCAAAGCGCATGGCGCGCCCCTGAGCCGTTCCCAGAAGCACCGTGTCGCCAGGGTTGCAGAGGCCAACACCGACGACCGCGTCGTCGTCTTCGAGCTTGATCGCCCAAATGCCGCCCTTCTTCGGTCGAGAGAAGGCTTCGAGTGGAGTTTTCTTCACCACGCCTTTCCTGGTCGCGAAGAAGACAGCGCTCTCACCGTCGAACTCCACCACGCGCAAGACGTTGGTGATTTCCTCTTCATCCTGCAGGGTCAAGAGGTTCGAGATCGCACGTCCTTTTGAGGTTCGACCCGCTTCCGGTAGGTTGTAAACCTTGAGCCAGTAGACCTTGCCCATGTTTGAGAAACACAGCACGGTGTCGTGGGTTCCCGCGATGAAGAGTGACTTCAAAACGTCCCCCTCCTTCGAGTCGGAGCCCTTGATTCCCCGTCCGCCACGGGCCTGTGCCCGATAGGTGTCGCTGGCTGTGCGCTTGACGTATCCATCGCGCGAGAAAGTCACGACCATCAACTCTTCTGTGATGAGTTCCGCGATAGAGAAGCTTCCGTCGACCTCTTCGTTGGAGATTTCTGTACGGCGCTCGTCGCCGTACTTGACCTCCACGTCATCGAGGTCTTCGTGGATAATCGCCACCACGCGCTCATCGCGGGCCAGGATGTCCTGCAGGTCCCGGATCAGTTCTGCCAACTTGTTGTATTCCTCTTCGAGCTTTTCTTGCTCTAGCCCGGTCAAGCTGCCGAGGCGCATGTCGACGATAGCTTGGCTCTGGCGATCGGAGAAGTCGAAGCGCGCGGCCAATTTGGTCTTGGCTTCATCGCGGTTCGAGCTGGCGCGGATGATGGCGATCACTTCGTCGATGTTATCGACAGCGATTCGCAAGCCCTCCACGACGTGCATCCTGTCCTGCGCCTTGCCCAACAAGAACTCGGTTCGGCGGCAGATGACTTCGCGACGGTGATCGATGTACGCATCGAGCAGCCCGCGCACGGTGAACGTCCGGGGCTGGTCTTTATCGATCGCCAGGTTGATGATCGAGTAGGTCGTTTGCAGGGACGTGAACTTGAACAGTTGGTTCGCGATTACCTGGGGGTCTTCGCCACGCTTGAGTTCCACCACCAAGCGCATGCCTTGGCGGTCGGATTCATCGCGAACGTCGGAGATGCCGGTGATGCGCCCGTCGCGCACGACCTCGACAATCTTGTCGATGATCGCCGTCTTCTTCACCTGATAAGGAATCTCGGTGATGACGATTTGTTCTTTGGCGCCCTTCGGCTCCACGTGATGACGCCCGCGCAGGCGGACGTGGCCACGACCGGTGGTGTAGGCCTGGCCGATGCCGCTGCGGCCCATGATGATGCCGCCCGTGGGGAAGTCCGGCCCCTTGATGATTCCGCAGAGCTCCGCCAGTGTGATTTCGGAGTCGGCCAACACCGCTCGAACCGCTTGACACACTTCACGCAAGTTGTGGGGCGGCAGCGAGCAGGCCATGCCCACCGCGATGCCATCAGATCCGTTGCAAAGCAAGTTCGGGAACTTGCCGGGCAAGACTGTCGGCTGCTTTCGTGTCTCGTCGTAGTTCCACTCGTAGTTGACGGTCTCTTTGTCGAGATCGGTCAAGAGCTCCACGGCCGTTCCAGCCATGCGGGCTTCGGTGTATCGCATGGCGGCCGGAGGGTCGCCGTCGATAGAGCCAAAGTTTCCTTGGCCGTCCACGAGCGGATAGCGCAGGGAGAAATCCTGGGCCATGCGGACCATGGTCGGATAGACGACCGCCTCTCCGTGGGGGTGGTAATTTCCGGATGTGTCGCCGGCCACCTTGGCGCACTTACGGTACTTGGAGCGCGGCCCCAAATTGAGGTCGTCCATCGCGACCAAGATGCGCCGCTGGGAAGGCTTGAGGCCATCGCGCACATCGGGCAGAGCGCGTGACTTGATGACACTCAAGGCGTACGTCAGGTACGACTCCTTCATTTCCGCCACGATCGAACGCCTCGAAACATTGCCACCGGGGGGCACAGCCGTTTTTTCTTCCTGGTCAGTCATAGAGCGGTCTTACTGCCGTTTTTCGGCAGGGACGAGGGGGATTCG
>JBLIMI010000099.1:0-8953 GCA_047638655.1 Minisyncoccia bacterium
GCGTGGCCCTTTTCCAACAATCCCTTGACTCCCGTTCGAAAGCACAAAAGGAACGTGGCGGTGCCCAGCGAGTGCGCTTCGGTGATGCCTGGATTGAGAGCTCAGTGTTGGAGATTTTTCGGGACGACATCGCGCGCTTTCGGAGTTTGATTCGTGGTCGGGAGGAAGAGTCTCCACTGGAGAAACTCGACCGCGGCGAGATGCCCGACCTGGGCGCGCTTTGTCTTCACAACGGAACGGTCTACCGTTGGAACCGGCCCTGCTATGGAGTCAAGGACAACGTGGCGCACTTGCGCATCGAGAACCGCGTCTTGCCCGCCGGTCCGACGGTGCTGGATCAGGTGGCCAATGCGGCTTTCTTCTTTGGCTTGATGAGCTCTCTGTCGAAGGAGTACGGGGACATCACCAAACGGCTTAATTTCGACGACGCAGCCGGGAACTTCATGACTTCTGCCCGCTACGGTCTGCAAGCTCAATTGCGTTGGTGCGGTGGCAAGACTTACAAGGCCGATGAGTTGATCCTCGATCACCTGTTGCCTTTGGCGCGCGAGGGCTTGAAGGACCAAGCCATCGACTCCTCGGATGTGGATCGTTACCTCGGTGTGCTGGAGGAGCGCGTTCGATCCGGGCGCACCGGTGCCCAGTGGGCTCTGGACTCCTTGCAGGGGATGGAGCACTCCGGGACGGCGGGTGGCCGCATGCGAGCGATCAGTGCCTCCATTGAGAAACAGCAATGGAGCGGTAAGCCCGTGCACGAGTGGCCGCTGGCTCGGTTGGATACGGGCGACGACTGGCTAGACGATTATCGAACCGTGGGGCAGATCATGACCACGGATCTGTTCACCATGCACCCCGAGGACCTGATTGACTTGGCAGCAAGCGTCATGGACTGGGAGCACGTGCGCCACGTGCCCGTGGAAAACTCGGATGGCGAACTGGTGGGGATTCTCTCTCACCGTGCCGTCCTCAGGATGGTTGCCCAGGGTCGGGCGACGCGCGGGGCCGAGTCGATCTCCGTTGGGGACGTGATGCAGAAGGATGTGGTCTGCGCGACCCCCCAGACGGGTACGCTGGAGGCCATCTTGCTGATGCGCAAGCATGGGGTGGCCTGTTTGCCCGTTGTGCGGGAAGAGGAGCTGGTGGGCATTGTGACCGAGCACGACTTCATCGAAGTCGCTGCCGGCCTACTCGAACAGAAACTTCGCGAGGGCTGAGCCTGCAGCTTGGCCCCGCATATGGTCGAAGAACAGATGGGGCCACTTCCCCGCACCATGACTTGCCCTCAAGACCCTTCTCTAGCTTCCAGCGACTCCAAGCGCCCGGACTTTGAGGAGCACCTGATGGGGGGGTACGACACGGGGCGGCCCGGACCCCTGTTCGTGTTCGTGGGAGGCATGCATGGCAATGAGCCCGCGGGTGTCTGGGCCCTCCGGAATTTGCTGGAGGAACTCGAGAGGGAGCAAATCCCGCTGCGAGGTCGCCTGGTGTGTTTTGCCGGAAACTTAGAGGCTCTGCGGCGTGGGGAACGCTACTTGGATGCCGATCTCAATCGACTTTGGTCGCCGGAGGACATTCATAGCAACGCCGAGTCGGATCTGAGGGAAGCGCCCGTGCGCGATCGACTGTTGCACTTGATCGAAGCGGAAATTGCATCGGCCAGCGAGCCAGTGATTTTTCTCGACCTGCATTCAACCTCAGCCGGTGGGGCACCCTTTTCAATCATCGGGGACACTCGCCAAAATCGTCGCATCGCCTTTGCTTTTCCCGTACCGGTCATTCTCGGTTTGGAAGAAAACGTGGTCGGTGCCCTGCTCGGTTACTTTGGCGAACGGGGTCACGTGGCGGTGGGCTTCGAGGGCGGCCAGCACACGGACCCCGAGACCGAACACAATCACTTGGCCGCTGCTTGGATCACATTGATTCAGGCTGGCGGTCTAGGCCCGCGCGACAGGCAGCAGGGCCAACGTGCCTTCGAGCGCCTGCGCGCTGCGGGCCGTGGCAATGCCGGCGTGGTGGAGATGCGCTATCGCTACCACGTTGAAGTGCGAGATCAATTCGAGATGTGTTCGGGCTTCGCCAATTTCGATCCCATCGAACGCAACCAACTACTCGCCCACGAGGCGGGAGAGGAAGTGCGCAGCCACGAGTCGGGCCTGATCCTCTTGCCCCTTTACCAGGGCCAAGGGCAGGACGGTTTCTTCATCGGACGTGAGGTGCGTCGCTTTTGGTTGCGCGCCTCCACCGTGCTGCGCATCTTGCGTTTGGGCAAGATCGCTCACTGGATGCCCGGAATCCGGCGTGTGCCCTGCGAGACCGACACCCTTGAGGTCAACTCGTTCATCGCGCGCTGGTGGGTGGTGGAAGTCTTCCACCTACTGGGATTTCGTCGTTGTGAGAGAGTGGCGGGACGCCTGCGCTTCAGCCGCCGACTCGAGGGCTTGCCCCGCTCTAATTAGGGCTTCTGCTGGTACAGGGCCAGTCGTGCGGGGTACTCGCCGCCTTCGGGGAATTGGACCAGCGCCAGCTTGATGAGGGCAATGGCCTTCGCGCGTCTGCCTGTCATGAACTCCGCCATGGACTGGGACTCGAGAGCCATGGCCAGCATTTGTTCATAGGTCTCTGCCTCGAACTGTCCAGGGACGAAACCCTGAGCCGAGGCCGGCAAGGCACGTGCGAGTTCCACGGAGCGTCGAGTGATCTGCACCACGTGTTTTTGCTCGACCGCGTTTAACTATTCACGCATCTCCCAAAATCCGCGTGCGATGCGGGGGCCGAACTGCAGTTCATCCACTGCGGAGATGCAATCATTGGCCTTGCGCGAGGCGTCGCTGAAGCGCTTGGCCTTCCCGCGACCTTGTTCAAACGTGGCGATCCAACTCCAGGCTTCGATTTGAATACCCTTGGGTTAAATGGTCTTCATATGTTGGTAAACGCGCTTGAGATCCACAGTCTCTGGGTTCAGGTTCATGAGCGCGTCTCCACGCACCTTCCAGAACAACAAGCGGGCGCCGATGAATGCCAGGCCTTTGGGGTCCTGGGCGAGGATGGCAGCAACGATGGCGTCCTGGGCGAATTGATCTCCGATGTTGCGCAACTTGAGGGCCAGGGCATGTTGCAAGGCGAGGTCGGTGGGGTCCGCCGCTGCGCGTTTGCGGAAGTCGCTCACGGTTCCCGTGCCCCCTCTCGTTTCGAAGCCGTCGGGGGTCTGGGGATCGTTCCAGGGGGGTAGATGCGCGGCTCCCTTTTGGGGACCCAGGGAATCTGAATCTTTTGCTGTTGCTGGATGGATCCCGCCCGGAAAAAGGCGCAGCGAGCACTCGAGCGGGATTCATGCGAAGGGAGAACCTTCTCATTCTCACCCAGTTGGGGTTCCTTGAGCAGGGGCAATAGGCCGGGTAAGGACACGACTTGCGCGCCTTTCACCCCATCAGGAGTGGTTCCTCGGTCGGGCTCAGGTGCCCTTGCGCAGGAGGATCGTCTTGATCGTGTTGAACAGGATCGAGAGGTCAAAGAGGAACGACTGGTACTTGATGTAGAACAGGTCGTACTGAAGTTTCTGTTTCGCGTCCTCGGCGGTGTTGCCGTAGGGGTAGTTGATTTGCGCCCAACCGGTCAGGCCTGGCTTCACGATCTGTCGTTGACGGAAGTAAGGGATGGTCTCCGCCAACTCGTCCACGAACACCTGTCGCTCGGGGCGCGGCCCGACGAGGGACATGCTGCCACCGAGCACATTGAAGAGTTGCGGCAACTCATCGAGACGTGTTTTGCGGATGAAACGACCCACCGCCGTGATGCGAGGGTCGTTCTCCGTTGCCCACACTGGGCCCGTGCTCGATTCGGCGTCGATGTTCATGGAGCGAAACTTGTAGAGCGTGAACAGGATGCCGTTGCGGCCCACCCTCTCTTGGGAAAAGAAGGCCGGGCCCGGAGAGGTCAGGCTGACAGCCAGCGCGGTCGCGATCATGAAGGGCCAGAGCAGCAGCAACATGCAGAGAGCCAGGGCTCGATCGCAGAGGCCCTTCAATAAGTCGGCCCAGGGGTGACGAGAGAATCCCTCGTTGAAGATCAAGTACGAGGGGCGCAGGGCCTCCACCGAGATTTTGCCCGTGACGCTCTCGAAGACCGCGTCGTAGTCGCGCACGGGGATGCCTGCCAAGCGGCAGTGCAGCAGATCCCCAACGGGGAGCTTTCCGCGGCGGTCGCTGAGCGCCACCACGATCTCGTTGATGTTTTCGCGGCTGACGAGTTCGCGCAGGCTCTTGTACTTTGGAGCCAAGCCGTTGCCGGTGAGCCCTTTCTCCCCTAGATAGAGTTTCTCGTAAACCAGATCGGTGGTGCCGGTCAATTGCGCGTCGTAGGGCTCGGGTCCGACGCCCGGTGTCCGGGCTTCGGACAAGATGCCAGCGACTTGATAGCCCGAGACCACGTGCTCGCGCATTTCCTTAGCCAAGGTGTGGGCGGCCTTGGAAGAGCCCAGAATCAAAACACGTTCGTAGAATCGCGCACGGTGCAAGAGGGCGTGGAAGATGTTGCGCCAGGTGAAGAGCAGCGAGAACCCGACCAGGACCGCGAACACCAACATGCGCACCTTTTGCAGGAGCGAGAGTCCGGGGAAGTCGAGGGCCGGTTGCAGCTCCCAGATATCCGCCAGGGCGACCACAGCCACGGAGACGAAGAGCGCCGAGCCCAGGGAGCCAACGAAACGCCGCGCCCTGTCGTAGCGCGAGAGAGAAATGCGGAAGTCGTACAGCTCGTTGAAAGAGATGGCAAATTGCACCAAGAGCGCCAAAAGAAAAGCGCTGCTGTACACGTACCACTGAGCGGTTTCCACCCCCATGGGAATGCGCGCCTTGGCCAGAGCGCGGTGCAAATCCTGGGTCGGTTCCCAGAGGTGCGCGCTGCCCGCCAGGGCGAGGACAGCCCACAAGATCAGCGTCTCGGATAAAACGAGCAGTGCCTTGCGGACGGGGAGGTAGTGACTGAGGACGCGTAGCATGGGGGGGTGCTCCTTCATCGGCTTATAGAGCTTCAGGATTGAAGCGCCAGGGCCTGAATTGGGACAATCTGCCGGGTCGGTCCCGGTACCCGAAACCTAGAACCCCTGCTTGAGTTCCGTGGCGTCGGGGTCGAATGGGCGCTAATTGCCCCGCAGGCGGGCGATATAGGCCTCGAGGGCGTCGGGATCGCTGGGGATAGAGTCCGAGAGCTTTCGCGAGCCTGTTTCGGTGATCAGATAGTCATCTTCGATTCGAATGCCGATGCCCTCCTCGGCCAGGTACAGACCGGGCTCCACGGTGACCAGCATGCCGGCGGTCAATTCCCCCCGAAAACCGGGCACGTCGTGAACCCGGATGCCCAGTTGGTGGCCGACCCCGTGCTTGAAGTGTTCGCGCACTCCGTGCTCCTCAAAGTACGCCACGCTGGCATTGTGCACCGCACGCATGGTGACCCCCGGCTTGAGTGCGGCCACCGAGCGGTTCTGGGCTTCCAGGACCAGCTCGTAAACCTCTCTTTGGCGCTTGCTGAACTTTCCGCTGACGGGAATCGTGCGTGTCACATCCGCGCTGTATCCGGCGTACTTGGCACCCACGTCCATGAGCAGCAGGTCGCCCGCTTGCAGTTGACGTTGGTTCGCCCGGTAATGCAGAAAACAGCCGTTGGGGCCGGAACCGCAAATCGTGGCAAAGGCCAAGAACTCAGAGCCCCGTCGACGAAAGCCGGATTCGATGGCAGCTTCCGCTTGAAATTCGAAAGTGCCCGGCAAGGCGATACGCATGGCATCGGCCAAGGCGGCTTGGGTGATGTCCACTGCCATTTCGAGGGCAGCGATTTCTCCTTCGGACTTGACGGCTTGCAAGAGGTTTAGGGGAGTGCGCCCGCGCTTGACCTTGATGTCCTGTTCGACCAATTCCGCAATGGTCCATTCATCCACGGCATGCACGCCCGTCTCACCGGCCTGCACACCCAAGGTCTCCCAGTTGAAGTCTTCAAGCGGGCGGACGGAACCGAAGGGTCCGTCGTCAGGGAAGTCGACCGGGTTGAGTTTGGGGCCTTCCCAGAGCCGTTCGCGCTCGGTTTGAACGGGAAGAAAGAGTTCGTCCCGTTCGAGTTTGCCTTCCTTCGCGACGAGTAAAACTTTGGCGTCGGGTCGGTGAAAGCCCGTCAGCCAATAAAAGTCGGGATCGGCTTGAAAACGACCATCCGCTTCGGGACCAGCCTGGAACAGGAAGAGTCCGTCGCCCACGGCCGCCGCGAGCGCTTCACGACGGCTTCTGCAGGCCGTGGGTGTGTTGGGGTCCAGGACGGATTGAACTCCGGGCAGAACCAGGGACGAATCAGCCACGCCCTGGGTTGGCGCGGGGGAGGCGTTGTAGAAGCCAAGAAGAAAGGGAGCCGAGGCGACCATGGAGGCCAGCGCTAGGGAACGTGCTACGGTCGGGGGGACTTGCATTGTGCCCTTCAGTATAGGGAATCAGCCCGTGGATCCCCACCGAGGAGGACGGGCGGAGAGAATCGGCGTGAGGAGAATGCGGTGGGAACGACGATTGCGAGCGATGATCACCTCCGCCAAGAGCAGCGAGTGGGCTTGCTGTGTTTGGCGCGAGAGCACCTGGGCCGCGCGTAGCAGGCGCCGAATCTGAGGGGGGCGGAGCGAGTCGCCGGGGCGCCAGTGGGTGGAAGCACGGCCTGTTTTGACTTCGACAATCCAGCGGCTATCGGGGGTGCTGGCGAGGATGTCGATTTCGGCACAGGGTGTGCGCAGGCGCCGACCGAGGAGTCGGTAATCGAGGCGCCGCAGATGACGCCCGGCGAGTTCCTCACCGGCCTGACCCAGTTCAGCCGTGTTGGGGTCGGCGAAGCGAATGAACGATCGCGGCGAGAGTTTGAGCCAGAGCCGGCGTAGCCGGCCAGAGAGCAGATGCCGCGTCATTGCGAGGGTTAAGACGACCCGGCTATAGCTTGGTTTCGCTTCTTGGGCGTGCGCGGGAAAAGTCGCCCCCAAGTGCGCTCAGTAAGGGTTTGGGAAGAGCCCGTGTCAGGTTGCCCAGGCCTTGTCGAGAGAACTCAGCAACCGCGCGCGCACGTGCCGCCTTGTGGCTCCGAGCCCCTCACTCTTTTCCTGACAATGCCTCTTCCGCCTGCGGTTCCTCGGCGTCTCCTTTTGCCTCACCTTTGGCGTTTCCACCCTCGCGCTTTTTCTCGTCCGGGTCGGCAGGTCCTTGAACCGCGGCACGCGAGAATTTGACCCTCACGCCGTCCGCAATTTGCAGGGTGACCACATCCCCATGGATCTGTGAAATCGTCGCGTACATGCCCGTGGTGGTCATGATGCGGTCGCCTTTTTTGAGCGTTTCCATCAGGTTCTCCCGCTCCTTGCGCTTCTTCCTCTCGGGCGCGATCAACACGAACCAGAAAATGGCTCCGATCATCGCCAAGAGCAGAAGCTGGTTCCCGCCCTGCGCTTCCTCTCCTGCGGGTCCTTCTTCCGCGAATAGGGTCAAGACGAATAAATTCAGAGTGTTCAAAATCATGGCGGTGGGCGGTGGCAAATTCGGGACGACTGGCTGCGCAGCATACCGCCGCCATAGCGCCAATCCTCTCTTCGATCTCCAAACAGGCCTTGGATCTCCAAACAGGCCCCGAAGGGGCAATTCTGGCGACATCCTCCCCGCCATCTACTTGAACACCCCGATGACGAGTATAGTGACGCGCCGATCAACCCTATCTGCAGCCATGACCACTTCTCCCGAATCCAGCCGCCCTCGTTTTGTTGTCGCCATGAGCGGGGGTGTGGATTCCTCCGTGGCCGCTTGGCTGATGGAGCAGGAAGGCTACGAGGTGGTCGGCCTCTTCATGCGCAACGGCGTCAAAGTCGAGGAGAGCGAGGGCCGCAAGAAATCTTGCTGTTCCACCTCCGATGCCCGGGACGCTCGCATGGTGGCGGCGAAGCTTGGTATGGCTTTTCACTCGCTCGACCTCAGTGAGGAGTTCAGCCACATCATCCGCTACTTCCTCGATGAGTATTCTGCAGGCCGGACACCGAATCCCTGTGCGGTCTGCAATCGCGACTTGAAGTTCGATGAGCTTCTGCAGTTCGCGGAGAAGCTTGGGGCTCAGGGAATCGCCACCGGGCATTACGCGCGGCTGCACTTGGTCGATGACCGAGTTCACATTCGGCGCGGCGTCGACATCAACAAGGACCAGTCTTACCAGTTGTTCTGCGTGACGGAGCAAAACTTGCGGCGCACTCGACTGCCTCTGGGGGACCTGCAAAAACCCGCTGTGCGCGCCCTGGCGGAAAAGGTCGGATTGCGGACGGCCAAGAAAGCGGACAGCCAAGAAATCTGTTTCGTGCCCTCCAACGACTATCGCAAGTTATTGGAAGCGGACGGGCGTGCCCTGCATCCGGGTCACTTTGTCGACACCGCGGGCAAGTTGCTAGGAGAGCACCAGGGCACCGAACACTTCACCATTGGTCAACGCAAGGGCCATGGCATCGGCGGCGGTACGCCGCTTTACGTGGTGGAGTTGAACCCGGCCGAGGGTCGTGTCGTTTTGGGTACTCGTGAAGAAGCGGGTTTTGACTCCATGACCATCGACAGTCTCAATTGGATTGGCTTTGACGTCCCGACGGGCGGCAGTTTCCGATGCGAAGTGCAGCATCGATACCACTGCGTGCCTGCCCCGGCCACCGTGGAAGTGACCGGAGACCAGGCCACGGTATTCTTCGACGAGCCGGAGATGGCGGTCACCTCCGGACAAGGGGGTGCCCTCTATGACGGCGATCGCCTCCTCGGTGGCGGCTGGATTCGGAGCACCGTACGCAGCATTGGCGATCCTTCCCCCTCTCTCGGGGGAGGTGCTTGAGCTTGCCCTTGAGTCGGGTTCGCCCGTGGCTCGTGGCTTGCGGTTGCCTGGCCCTGGCTCTTGGCACCTGGTTTTCGTTTCCGGT
>JBLIMI010000100.1:0-8927 GCA_047638655.1 Minisyncoccia bacterium
CGGAATTCACCAGAACCTGCGACCCTGTGGGAGTTTTGACTGGAACACCCGACAGCCGTGCCTGCGGTAGCCCATGACCAAGCGATCCCCCCTACTCTTAACCATCCCCCTCCTGGCAATCCTTCTGGTGGGCTTCCTTTTTCGCTCGCGGGTGGATCACTTCTTGGCGCCCGTGGAATCGGACTACACACCGAGCTCGGTCTTGAGCGCCGAATACCCACGGCCTGATGCAAACCTGGCCCCCGTTTGGGCCGTCGAACTCGAGCCAGGGTATGGAGGCGTGGCGATTGACGGGCAAGACGTTTTTGTGCTCGACCGTGAAGCCGGCGTCGCGGACACCTTGCGAGTTCTTGAATTGGCCACCGGAGATCTCAAGTGGTCCTTCAGCTACCCGGCCCCCGGCAGGCTGGACTTTGCCGGCTCAAGGACGGCGCCGGTGGTGGAAGACGACCTGGTCTACACCTGTGGCTCCCTGGGCCAGGTGCACTGCATCGACCGGCGAACCCACGGGGCCGTTTGGAATCGCAAACTGGATGGTGATTGCGGTGGTGCGCGACCGGACTTTGGTTGGGCGGCCTCGCCCGTGGTGCATGACGGCTTGGTGATCTTGCCCGCCTTGGGCGCGGATGTGGGGCTTGTGGCCTTCGATCGATACACGGGCGAGACTCGTTGGCAGACCGCCGCTCTGGGCTACAGCCACTCCTCCCCCGTGGTGCTCCAACTGCTTGGTGAATCCCAACTGCTGTTCCTCTCCTCAATAGTCCAGGGGCAAGGTGCAGAGGGAACTGCGCCGTTGACGGTCAGCGCTTTCGACCCGAGCGATGGCACGCCGCTCTGGACCTTTCAAGTGGACGGAACCAGCGTTCCCATCCCGCCGCCCGTTCAAGTGGACGACGACCACTTCTTCCTAACCGGCGGATACGGTGGCGGCTCAAGTCTGTTGCATATTAAGCGGCGGCCAGATGGATACCTGCTCGAAGAAACCTTCCACATTGCAAAGGGTGCACAACTGCATCCACCGGTCGTGCACGCTGGGCTGATCTACTTGGTCGCTAACGAGAACTCAAATGACTCACGGCGTTTCCGCCAAGAGGGCGGGCTTAGCTGCTTCAACCTGGAAGGCGAGGAACTCTGGAGCACCGGCGACGATCCATACTTTGGCCGTGGACATCTGCTGCTGCTCGGCGATCACATCCTGATCCAGGATGGCTACAGCGGAATCCTGCGCATGTGCCTCGCCAACCCCGAGGGCTATCATCAAGTCGCCACTGCGAACGTTTTCGAAAGTCCGCCCAAGGCGCGCAAGCAGATGTGGGCACCCATGGCTCGCGTCGGTGGCACATTCGTCGTGCGTGGACAGACGCAGCTGCGTTGCGTGAAGCTCAGCTCCATCGGCACACGCAGGTGATCGCGGGCTCGAAACGCTCTTCCTCAGCGCAGAGTACGCCGCTTCGTCAGTTCTACATGTCTTTGGCGTTGGCGGTGTGGTTCGGTCTGGCCGATTTGCAGCCCTGATGCTACAAACACGAGCTTGGGGCACCCCCCGCTCCTGCTCAGTCCACCGGTCACAGTCGCAACCTACATGAGTCGCTCCCGCCACGCATTGCACCTCACCACCCTGCTCGCCATCGGTTCTCCGCTCATGGCACAGAACGACTGGCCCATGTGGGGCCACGATGAGACTCGCAACATGGTCAGCAACACCAAGGGATTGCCCGCCGAGTTCGCCCCCGGTGACTTCAAGGGCGCGACCGACGACATTGACGTGACCACTGCCAAGAACCTCAAGTGGGTCGCCAAGATTGGCTCTCAGACCTACGGCAACCCCACGGTTTCTGGGGGCAAGGTCTTTGTAGGTAGCAACAACGACTCCCCCCGCAGCCAACGCTTCAAGGGAGATCGTTGCGTTGTATATTGCTTTGATGAGAGCGATGGCAAGTTCAACTGGCAACTCAACATCCCCAAGCTCGGCACCGGACAAGTCAGCGACTGGGACTACGTTGGGCTTTGCTGCTCGCCTTCGGTGGAAGGAGACCGCGTCTACATCGTCACCAACCGCTGCGAGGTGATGTGTCTCGATCTGAACGGGCTTGCGAATGGCAACGACGGCCCATTTCAAGACGAGGCCCAATACCAAGCCGGACCCGGTGAGAAACCGATCGCACTGGATGGAACGGACGCCGACATCATTTGGGTGCTCGACATGATGAAAGAGTGCGGTGTGGCTCCGCACAATGTGACCACCAGCTCTGTCCTGATCGCCGGCGACCAACTCTGGGTGACCTCCGCCAATGGGGTCGACTACAGCCACATGGAAATTCCAGCACCCGCTGCACCGAGTTTGATCCTGGTGGACAAACGCACGGGCAAGCTCTTGGCGGAAGAGGCCTCTGGTCTGTCTTCGCGCATCTTCCACTCGAACTGGTCGTCCCCGGCGTTCCTACGAACCGAAGAGACAGCCCTCGGCATCTTCGGCGGGCCCGACGGCATCTGCTACGCATTCACCACCACGCCCAAGAAAGGCGAGAGCGGCAACGACATACTCGAGGAGGCTTGGCGCTTTGATTGCAACCCCGCGAGCTATCGCGAGAAAGACGGCAAAGCACTCCAGTACACGGACCGCTACGGTCCGAGCGAAATCATCGCCACGCCAATCACGTACAACGGGATGGTCTATACGGCGATCGGCCAAGATCCGGAGCACGGGGAAGGCGTAGGCAATCTGACCTGCCTCGATGCAGCAGGAAAACAAGTCTGGTCCTACGACAAGATCAACCGTTCGATGTCGACCTGTGCTGCCCAAGACGGTCTCTTGTTCACCGCCGATCTCTCGGGCTTCGTATATTGCCTCGATGCCAAGACAGGTGAAGAATACTGGATCCATGACACCATGGGCCACATCTGGAGTTCGCCCTTGGTTGCCGATGGCAAGCTCTACATTGGCAATGAAGACGGCTTCATGACGGTGATCAATGCCACCAAGGAGTACGACAAGAAAGAGACCTTGGAGATCGACATGGTATCCCCGATCTACTCCTCGGTCGTGGCGGCCAACGGGGTCCTCTATGTAGCGACCCACACGCACCTATTCGCTTTTGCAAGTACGGCGGAGTAGCCCAATTCAACGCGAAAGAATGCAAAGCCGCTGCAACACCTCCTTGCTGGCCGCCTCGCTGCTCCTCGCCAGCGCGGGCCTGATCGCCTGTGATTCAGGGGCCGCAGAGCAAGAACTTGTCGCCGCCGCAGAAACGGCGACCGCCACAGATTGGCCTCTCTTTCGCGGCACTCGAGGCCTCGGCGGTGTTGCAGCAGGAAACCTGCCAGACAAGCCTCAACTCTTGTGGACCTTCGAGGCAGAGGGTGCGATCACCTCCTCTCCCGTCGTCGCGGACGGACGCGTCTACTTCGGCTCCGACGACGCCAAACTCTACTGCCTCGATGCCGAAAGTGGGGAGTCGTTGTGGTCCTACACAACGCAAGACATGCTCGAAGCGCCGCCGACTGTGGTCGACGGAACGGTCTACATCGGGTCCAACGATTTCTTTTTCTATGCTGTTGACGCTGTGACCGGCGACCTGCGTTGGAAGTATGAAACGGGCGACAAGATCATGGGCGGTGCCAACTACCTGCAGACCGAAAAAGGACTCTGCATTGTCGTTGGAAGCTACGACACAAGCCTCTACGGCTTCGACGCGGCAACGGGGGAGAAGCTTTGGGAGTACAGCACGAACAACTACGTCAACGGCACTCCCGCCATCGAAGACGACCTGACTTGTTTCGGAGGCTGTGATGCGATCCTGCACGTTGTTTCCGTTTCGACTGGTGAGGGAATCGCGGCAATCGAACTCGGGGCGGAGAGCCATGTAGCCGGCTCCGCTGCCATCGAGGACGGCCGAGCTTACTTCGGCCACTATGGAAACCAATTCGTCTGCGTCGACCTCCAGTCTCAAGAGGTGGTTTGGCACTACGACAACCCACGCTTCGCCTTTTTCTCATCCCCTGCCTTAAGTGGCGACCGCCTCGTCTTTGGCGGTCGTGACAAGCAACTACACTGCGTAAAGAAAGCAGATGGAACGCCCATCTGGACCTTCGCCACCGGCCGCAAGATCGATAGCTCCCCGGTGATCTGTGGGGAGGAGGTGGTGTTCGGTTCAGGAGATGGGCGGCTCTACATTTTGGATCTCGAGACCGGCAACGAACGCTGGAGCTACGACGTGGGCAAGGCCTTGATCGCTTCCCCCGCCGTGGCATCCGGCAAGATCTACATCGGTTGCAATGACTCCAAGCTCTACGTCTTTGGGGCACCCCAGGGCAACTGAACGCCAGCCGTCAAGAAAGGCCAAAGATCGCCCCATGAGAATCCTGCTCTTGACGCCCGGCACCGGTAGCTTCCTCTGTGGAAGTTGTTCACGCGACAACACGCTCAGTAGCGCACTGGGAGAGCTGGGACACGAAGCCATGATCGTCCCGCTGTACCTGCCCTTCAAGCTGGAAGGGTCTTTCGGTATGGACTCACCAGTTCCGGGACTCGCTGCAGAACGGGCCAGAGTCCACATGGGAGGCATCAATGTCTTCCTGCAACAGCGATTTCCGCTGCTGGCTCATCTCCCGCAAGCGCTGCGCAACTGGTTGGACGAAGAAGGCTTGTTGCGCTGGGTGTCCACCTTGGGCGACATGACCAATCCAGCTGGTCTTGGCAAAATGACCATTTCAATGTTGCTCGGTGAAGAAGGTCGACAAGCGACCGAGATCGCGCGACTTTTGACCTGGCTTGAGGATCAACCACAACCGGACGTTATCGTGCTCTCCAACGCGATGTTGATCGGCCTCGCCCGTCGCTTGCGTCATGAGCTGAACGTGCCCATCTTGTGCACCTTACAGGGCGAGCAGCCCTTCTTGGATGCATTGCACCCAGCGGATTCCAAACGCTGCTGGTCCATACTCAGCGAACGTGCCCAAGAGGTCGACGGATTCGTCGCCGTCAGTCGATTCACCGCCGAACTGATGCAGAAACGCCTGCAGCTCGATCCCGCCAAGGTGCATGTGGTCCAAAACGGCATCGACTTCGATGGCTACGAACCGGCGGCATCCGTCCCCGACGTGCCCACCATCGGATTCTTGGCGCGCATGTGCGCCGACAAGGGATTGCCTGCACTGGTCGATGCGTTCTTGAAGTTGCGTGCGCGCGGCAACGTTCCCGCAGCCCGGTTAGTGGTCATCGGTGTCCAACTCTCCGAGGACCGCAAGCTCGTTCGCGAGTTGCACAAGCGCTGCTTGGCCACGGGTGCCGGTGACGCAGTCGAGTTTCACGCCAACGTCTCGAAGGACGACAAGATCAAGCATCTCCGCTCCTTCAGCTTGCTCTCCGTTCCCGCCGCTTATGGCGAATCCTTCGGGCTCTACCTGCTAGAAGCCATGGCCTGCGGCGTGCCCGTGGTGCAGCCCCGACAAGCGGGCTTCACCGAAGTTCTCGAAGCGACTGGAGGTGGCGTGCTCTACGACCCCGCTGACGAGGAGGGCTTAGTCACCCGCCTCGAAGAAATTCTGCTGGATCCGGAGCGCGCTCGAAAGCTCGGACTGGCAGGTCGCGAGTCCGTCTTGCAAAATTTCAACGCAACTCGCATGGCAAGAGATGTGGCCAAAGTCTGTGAGGGACTCGCATCAACAGGTCGCGTTGCCTCTGATACCATGCGGCCCTGAGCCCAACCCGCCAGTAACCCACGCCCTGGATCCTGAACTCCAAACGGACGATGCCTGAAGAAGTCGGCGCGCAAAACAACAACACCCCTCTGCTGCAACTTGTCGGGGTCGGCAAGAGCTTTGACTCCCAGGGTCAGGCAGCGCTGCAGGTCCTACTCGATGTCGACCTTGAACTCGCCCAGGGTGAATCCGTCGCCATCGTCGGTCCATCGGGCTCGGGCAAGAGCACTCTGCTAAATCTCATCGGAACCCTTGAGACGCCAGATACGGGGAAGTTGCTCTGGCAAGGCCGCGATCTTGCGGCGCTCGATGAAGTCGCCCTGGCGGAGTTCCGCAATCGTCAGGTGGGTTTTATCTTTCAACACCACCACCTCTTGCCTCAGTGCAGTGCGCTTGAAAACGTGCTGCTTCCTACCTTGGCCAGGGGCGACTACTCCGCTCGAAAGGCACAAGAAGCGCGCGCCAGGCAACTGCTTCAACGCGTCGGCCTCGAAAACCGAGTCGAGCATCGGCCCGCGCAGCTTTCCGGTGGTGAACGCCAACGGGTCGCCGTGGTTC
The DNA here is from genome assembly GCA_047638655.1 of Minisyncoccia bacterium. Lineage (GTDB taxonomy): Bacteria > Planctomycetota > UBA1135 > UBA1135 > JABACD01. The sequence continues at coordinate 6,259 of JBLIMI010000100.1, forward strand.
GCGCCTTGATCAATGAACCCGCGTTGTTGTTGGCCGATGAGCCCACGGGGTCCCTCGATGCCGACTCGGCTGGCGCTCTCGGAGACCTCTTGGTAGAACTCAACCTCGAACGTGAACTGGCCCTGGTTCTCGTCACCCACTCACCAGAGCTCGCGAACCGCATGCAACGGCAGGTGGAGTTGCGCGCCGGAGCGCTGCACGACGGCGGCGTGACCGAATGAAGTTTCTGGAGCTGGCTTTTCGTGGCTTGCGGCACTACCGGCGTACCCAACTCGGGGTGCTTGCCGGAACCGTGATCGCCACGGCAACTCTGGTGGGGGCATTGGTCGTTGGAGATTCCGTGCGGCACAGCCTGATGAAAGGCGCACTCGACCGCATCGGTGATGTACACACGGCCATGAGTTCCGGTGACCGCTTCTTCCGCTCGGACCTGGCGACAAATTTTGGACCTGGTAGCGCTCCCGTGGTGCTGGTCTCAGGAGTGGGTTCCTCCGCGGATGGATCACAACGCCTGCACGACATCCAGGTCCTGGGGGTGGATGAGCGTTTCTTCCAGTTGGCTCCCGGCGAGAAGAGCCAGACCCCTCCAGCCGCCGGCGAGGCTTTGATCAATTCCGAAACTGCGTTGCGCCTCAACCTCGAGCCCGAGGACGTCATCGTGTTGCGGGTCGAGATGCCCAGCGCCTTGCCTCGCGACATGGCACTCTCGCCGGGCGACGTGTCGCTGGCCTTGCGGGTAACGGTGACTCAGATCATTTCCGAGGAGTCCTTCTCCGAATTCGGTCTTCGAGGAGGGTCCAGTGCAAAGTCGAACGTGCTCGTCAACCTGACCTGGTTACAAGATCAGCTAAAGGTGCCCGGCCGGGCCAACTTGGTGCTCGCAACGGATGACGATGTCCCAGGGCTTAACAAGGAGCTAGCTTCCAACTGGGAATTGGATGACGCAGAACTCCATCTAGAACAACTCGACGACGGACGCCTTGAACTCAGCACGGGCCGCATATTCTTCGATGCACCCATCTTGCAGGTGCTGGAGAATCTGCCTGATGTGGCGCTCGAAGGTGTGTTCACTTACTTTGTCAATGGGCTGAAGAACGGCGATCGCTCAATTCCTTACTCGATGGTTAGCGGGCTCGGAGCATTGAATTCGATTGCCGAAACCACGCCCGCGGAAGAGAGCCAACGTGTCGCCGCCCTCCATCCAGGCGAGATCCTGCTCAACACTTGGGCCCAAGAAGATCTGCAAGTCGAACTTGGCGACTCGATCTCCCTCGACTACTACGTCATCGATGCTTCCCGTAAGTTGGTCGAACGAAGCGAGACCTTTCGTTTGGCCGGAACGGTGGCCATGGAGGGCGTCGGCGCCGACAAGAGTTTGATGCCTGACTTCCCGGGGTTGGCCGACTCCGAGAATTGTCGCGACTGGGAACCAGGAACACCGGTGGACCTCGATCGCATCCGCGACAAGGACGAGGTTTATTGGGACGAATTTGGTGGTACCCCCAAGGCATTCATGCAATTGGCCGCCAGCCGAACTCTCTGGACGAGCCGCTTCGGAGCTTTGACATCCGTTCGCTTCGATTCTTCAGGCGAAGCCAGCTTGCGTACGGCGTTAAAGCAAAACCTCTCGCCCCCGGAAGTCGGACTACAGTTTCGCGATGTGCGCACCCCCGCACTTGCGGGCGGAGACTCAGCCACAGACTTTGGGGGGCTGTTCATTGGGCTCTCGTTTTTCTTGATCGTCGCCGCTCTCTTGCTCTCGGCGCAGTTGTTCCTCTTCGGAGTCGAGCAACGCTCCCGAGAAATTGGTCTCTACGGGGCACTCGGATTTCCAAAGGCGTTCGTGCGTCGGTTGTTGCTCACAGAGGTGGCATTGATCGCGGTGTTCGGGGCCGCGCTCGGCTCCTGCTTTGGATTGGGCTACACCCAACTCGTGTTGGTTGGCCTGGCAAGCGTTTGGCAAGACGCCATCGCCAGCGTGCAACTCGACTTTCACGCAAATCCAGCGACTGTCCTGATGGGGTTCAGCATCTCGGTCATCGCTAGCCTCTTCACCGCCTGGTTTGCGCTGCGCAAGGCACTCGACATCCCAGCGAGCCACTTACTGAGCGGTGCCGGACAACTGGAACAAGACCTGTCGACCGCAAACGCATCGTCAACAGCGCGTGCCAAGTGGCTGGCCACGGGGGGGATTGTTGCCGCCTTGGCCGTCGTATTCACCGTCGACCCCGGGGCTGGACCCTCGGCTGCCGGCGCTTTCTTTGGAGCCGGTGCTCTGGTCCTCGTGTCCGGTCTTGTGTTCTGTCGCTTGCTCCTGCGCAAAGAGCTCAAGGCGTCTGACCTATCGAAGACGATGACTGCCCTTGGTTGGCGCAACAACACGCGCCGGCCCTCTCGCAGTTTGGCGACCATCGCGTTGATGGCCATCGGGACTTTTTTGGTCGTGGCCGTGGGTGCCAATCGCCTTGGACCGACCCAAGACTCGGCCGAGCGCAAATCAGGAACCGGTGGCTTTGCTATTTGGGGCAGGTCTAGCCTGCCTATCGTGCACGACATGAACACCGTGCTTGGCCGCGAAGCGCTCGGACTTTCCGAGCAGGACATGCGCGGGGTTCAGGTGGTGCCCATGCGCGTTCTCCCGGGCGACGATGCCAGTTGTCTAAACTTGG
>JBLIMI010000101.1:0-8893 GCA_047638655.1 Minisyncoccia bacterium
GATGAACTGGGGCCGGGTCGTACCTGGAAGGTCTGCATGGGCCTTCCTCTCTCGTGCTTGTTTGAGGGGCGTCCTTGTGCCGGGCGGAGTTTCTAGAACTGTCTAACGACTCCGATCAGGACCCCTCGAACCTGGACGTCATCCACGTAGATGGGGGACATGCTGGCGTTGGCGGGTTGCAGGCGAATGCGATTCTCTTCCTTGTAGTAGCGCTTGAGGGTGGCTTCGTCGCCTTCGAGGATGGCCACCACGGTTTCGCCGTTGCGGGCCGTGCTGCGGCGCTCGATGAGGACTAGGTCGCCATCACAGATGGAATCTTCGATCATGGAGTTGCCATTGACCCGCAGGGCGTACACGTCACGCCCCTCGGGAATCATGGCATTGAGGTCGAGTCGCTCCGGAGTCTCGATGGCCTCGATGGGGGCACCTGCAGCGATGTTGCCCAGGATTTGAACGGAGTGTTCCCGTGCCGTATGCAGAGCGGGTTGATCTTGCTCGGTGATGCGCAGACCGCGGGAGATGCCCGGTGCTGCGCGGCTGATGGCGCCCTTGCGTTCGAGTTCCCCCACATGGCCGAAGATCGTGACCTTGTTCACCCCGAAGTGCTGGGCAATTTCTTCGAGGGTTGGGCTCATGCCCTCCCGCTCGGTGTATTCACCCAGGTAGACGAGAATTTCGCGTTGGCGACGTGTCAGCGGGATGTCGGTCATGGATTTGGAGTGGGAGCAGGAAGGAGACGTGGCCCGGCGGCGTGGGCGGTTTAGAAGAGGAATGTCGAAGCGACGACGAGGGCGCAGAAAAGGATCGCGGGGCCGTCGTGGCGTGCTGATTGGATGAGTTCAGTCATTGCTTCGTGGTTGGATGTTAGGGTTTGTTGGGGGAACAGGTACCTAACATATCGGATCTTTAGACCCGAACAAGTCCCGAACTTCTGAAATTGCGGTGGTCGTCCAAGGAATGGGAGTGGGGCGCGCTGGTGCATCCAGGACGGGGGTGATTGCCCAGGAACCCCACCAGGGGCTATGATGAGCGCCTCGTAGACTTCCAGAGATTCCGACACCTTGACTATCGAACACAAGCTCGGCATTGAGCGCACACTCAGTCGGCTGCATCCGAGGCACATTCCGTCCTACCAGTTTGATTTGATCATCCTTGGGGGCGGGGTCGCGGGCAGCTTGGCGGCTCTGACGGCGGCTCGTCGAGGCCTAGAAGTGGCGGTGGTCACCAAGGCCGGATTGCGCGAAGGCAACACCCGCTACGCACGCGGTGGGCTGGCTGCAGCGCTCGGGGAAGAGGACACATTCGCCTCCCACATCGCCGATACCTTGCGTTGTGGAAAGGACCTCTGCGACACCTCCATCGTCGAACACATCATTCGCGGTGGGCCCCAGGCCGTGCAGATCGTGCAGGATCTCGGAGCCGTGTTCGACCGCGCTCCCTCCGGCAAGTTGGTGCTTTCCCGTGAAGGCGGTCACTCCGTCCCGCGCATCATTCACGCCCGCGGAGATTCGACCGGTGTGGAGATGCAACGCGCCCTGACCGAGGCCTTGCGTTCCGAAGCGCGCATCACTTGCTTCCCCGACACCTTCGCCATCGACATCCAGTTGGACGGCGATGGACATGCTTGCGGCATCATCACGGAAGCTCCGAGCGGTGATCTCGTCTCCTACTGCGCACCCAATGTCATGTTGGCCACAGGCGGCGCAGGCCAAATCTATCGCGAGACCACGAACCCCGTGGTGGCTACGGGTGATGGCATTGCCATGGCCGCGCGCGCGGGGGCCAAGTTGCGCGACCTGGAGTTCATTCAATTCCATCCCACGTGCCTCTACATCGCAGGAGCGGCCCGCGTGCTGATCAGCGAGATCGTTCGTGGCGCAGGTGGGCGACTCGTTGACCGCGACGGAGTGGCTTTCATGGAGGGAGCCCACGTGGACGGTGATCTCGCTCCCCGGGATGTGGTCAGTCGCGCCGTCGCGCGACGGATGGTCGAAACCGAAGACACCAACGTCTACCTCGACCTCTCCAACGTGGAAGGCGACCCGCACGCGATCTTCCCGAACATCGGTCACACCTGCCGCATCTTTGGCATGGACATCGCCCGCGATCCGATTCCGGTGCGACCTGGCGCCCACTATCACGTGGGGGGGATCGCCGTGGATAGCGATGGGCGCACAAGCCTGCCGGGGCTTTGGGCCATGGGAGAGTGCGCTTCAACTGGATTGCATGGAGCGAATCGCATGGGCTCGAACTCTCTGCTCGAAGGCCTCGTGACGGGCGTGCGGGCTGGCGAAGTGGTACTCAAGGATTTGCCCGGGCGCGCGCAGCCCGTGCAACCCCAGGCGGCAACGCGCCGTTGGCAACCGATCGGCGAGCCGAGTGTCGACGTCAATATCGAGGACTTGACCTACTCGCTCAAGTCGATGATGTGGCGCCACATGGGCGTCGAGCGGGACCTGGCGGGAATGACCGAAGCAGTGGAGAAAATCGGCTTCTGGCAGGGAGTCGTTCAGGACTTGGCCGAGCCTGGTTTGCGCTCCTGGAAATTGCTCAACATGTTGACGGTCGCCCGTTTGGCATCGATCTCGGCTTTGGCGCGCGAGGAGTCCCGTGGCGTTCATTTCCGGGTAGACTTCCCCGACTCGCGGGATGAATTTGTGGCGCACACCTTGGTTACACCGGTCATTGAAGACGAACAGTTGAATTCGGTCCAACTCGAACACGTTCCCGTCGGAACCAAACTCGCGGCACCCATCTCATGAGTCGGGGCGCGGAGTCGACAAGGGATCCCAAGGACCGGGTCTTGATCTGTGGCATTTTGCTGGGAGATCAAAAGCTAGAGCACGGTGGCGAACTGTTCGAACTGCGCGGTTTGGTCAGTGCTGCGGGCGGTATCGTCGTTGGTGAAGCCATCACCCAGAAACGCGATCGGCCTCATCCCGCCACTTGCATGGGCAAGGGGAAGGTAGAGGAGATCGCTCTCGAAGTGGAAGCGCACAAACCTGACGCGGTTGTGGTGGACAATGATCTCAGTCCTGCCCAAGGGCGGAATCTTGAGAAAGCTTGGGGCTGCCGGGTGATCGACCGTTCCGAGTTGATCCTCGACATTTTTGCGGGACGTGCCAACACACGCCAAGCGAAGCTGCAGGTCGAGCTTGCGCAGAACGAATACATGGCGCCGCGATTGCGGCGTTTGTGGACGCACCTCGAACGCATGGAAGGGGCCATCGGAACCCGTGGTCCCGGTGAGACCCAACTCGAGACCGACCGCCGGCTGCTGCGCAAGCGCATCACAGACCTAAAGCGCGAGTTGAAGGAGATTGAGGCTCGCAAATTGAGAGAGGTGGTTTCCCGTTCCGATCAGTACACCGTGGGACTCGTCGGTTACACGAACGCTGGCAAGTCCACACTGATGAACCTTTTGACCGGTTCCGACGTGTTGGTGGCGGACATGCTCTTCGCGACCCTCGACACGCGCACCCGGCAATGGAAATTGTCCGATGGTCGCAGCGTGTTGCTCTCCGATACCGTTGGTTTTCTGGGCCGCTTGCCGCACCACCTCGTGGCATCGTTCCATGCGACTTTGGAGGAGACTCTAAATGCAGATCTCCTGTTGCATGTGGTGGACGCTTCCCATCCGGACGCCAACGAGCAATTGAAAGCCGTTGACGACGTCTTGCACAACTTGTCCCACGTGACTCGCGCAGGCATCCTGGTTCTGAACAAGATCGACGGGGTCAAGGACCCCATTGAGCTGCAGTTCCTGACCTTCGATCGATCAGAGCGCATCGTGCACGTCTCCGCCAAGACGGGGGAGGGCATCGAACGCCTGGATTCGATGATTCGCGCCATCCTCGACTCGCGCTCGACGCTATTGCGGATTCTGCTGCCCCTCGCGGACGGCAAGCTTGCCTCCCAGGTTCGACAATATGGGTTCGTGCTCGAGGAAGAAGTCGTCGGTGATCAGGAGCTCGCCCTGCGAGTGCGCATGGATGAGGGGGCCCTCGGTAACTTGCAACGGGCATCGGCTGGACGCCTCTCCTATGAGATTCTCGAGCCTGCCGTGGAGCCGTTGATCGACGAGCGCTAGCTGTGGCGCAGGCTCGTACCCGTTGATGCGCGTGAATGGATCGGGCTAGCCCGATGTCGCAGCCGTCTCCAAGATCTCTGGATCACTCCGGGAAGAGCTTGTCCCATTCGGGGAGTCGAAGTTCGAACCCTGCGCGCAGGGAGTCGGGACTCTTCAAGCCGTTGTACGTCGCGACTTGCTCGGGGATCGGGCTGCGGCCAGAACCATAGAAGTCCTCGCAGATCTGGGAGAGCACGCGCCCGGCGGGAACGATGTACTCGAAGTCCTTGGGGACTTGGGGAGCCAGCGTGGGGCCATCGCCTGCGTGCACTTCGGAACCGAAGAGGGAGGGCAGCTCAGGCGCGTTCGCTTGATCCTCGTTGAAGCCGTGCACCATGACGGGCTGCTCGAGTTCGAGGGGCTCCGCTCCACTGGGCCGGCCAATATGAATCTTGCCCCAACTCGCTTCCCGGCCGGCGAGGGTGCTCGGCGCACCGAGGCGAGACTCCCGTTCGCTCCTGACCCGGTCCGTCCACTCCGCTTGCCAGTACCAAGCGCCGCCGCAGAGCGCCAAGAGGACCAACAAGCCGAGGAGGGAACGCACGCCGGGACTACTGGGCCTTGCCCGCCGGGGGGGCTTGTTTCGCGGCGCGGCGTGTGGCCATGTTCTCGAAGAAGACCAGGGCCGGAGCCGCAACAAAGACGGAGGAGTAAGTTCCCACAATCACGCCAAAGGTCAGCGCGAAAGCGAAGCCCTCCAGCACTGAACCGCCACCGTAGTTAAAGATGAAGAGCATCGTCACGGCCAACAGAGTCGTGATCGAAGTCAACAAGGTCCGTGAGAGCGTTTGGTTGATCGAGATGTTGAGCACCTCGGTCAGGGACTTGTCCGCCATGCGCGGGCGGTTCTCTCGGATGCGGTCGAAGACCACGATCGTGTCGTTCAGGGAGTAGCCGATGATCGTCAGGAAGGCCGCGATCATGGGCAGACTGATTTCGGCGTTGATCAAGCCCAGGGACCCGCAAAGAGCGAGCACTCCAACAGTCATCAACACGTCGTGCACCAGTGCAGCCACAGCCGCGAAGCTGAAGGAGTACTCCGCGAAGCGTGCCCGGATGTACATGACCACCGCAAAGAGCGAGATCAGGATCGCGAGGATGGCCGAGTCACGCAGTTCACCCACCACCTGGGCGCCCACCTGGGACACCGAGGGAATCGGTCGGGAGAGCTGGTAGGCATTGCCATTCGAGTCCACCTTGCTGGAGAACAGGGACCCGATTCTGGTGGGCAGCAAGGCGGCGCTGCTGGTGGGGGAGGTGGTGCCAGTGAAATCATAGGTTCCAAGGAAGCCCTCGATCTCATTCACATGCACTTCGCCAAAGCCACCGCCCGCCAGGATGGCGACGACCTCTTCCGAGGGATGGGGCTCATCGAAGTAGAGGCGACCGTTGGCTCCTTCGCCATTCATGTCCGCCGTGACCGGGCCCTTGGAGAGCAGGTCTTTGAGGGCGGTTCCAATGTCGTCCTCGCCAGTGGCTTCAGCACCTGCTTCTTGCTTCACCGCGGGGTCCACCAGGGACTTGTAAGTGATGCGGAAGGTGCGAAACCCGGTGGCCTCGTCGCCTGAGGCCCGCAAAGCGACGACCTCTGCGTTCTTGCCGAGGGAGCCTTCGATGCCAGCGATGCGTTCACGCACCAAGTCCGTCTTTTGGGGTTCCTCCAGATTGACCGTGACCGCGATACCACCGACGAAGTCGATGCCCATGGTCTTTTCCTCGGGCATGGAGACGAAGAGTCCAACACCCGCGATGATCAGGACCGCAGAAACGCTGAGGGCGATCTTGGCCTTCTCCAGGAACTTGATGCTGGTCTCGCCCACAAGCTGGCCCATGGAGAACTTATCGTTGCCCCGTGCCAGGGAGCTGTCCACCAGCAGGCGTGTGATGACCAAGGCAGAAAAGACTGCCGTGATGATACCGATCATCAAGGTGGTCGCGAATCCACGCACGGGGCCGGAGCCAAAGTTCCACAGGATCATGCCCGTGATGAACGTGGTCAAGTTGGCGTCGATGATCGTGACGAAGGCGCGGTTGAAACCGTTTTCACAGGCCTGGGGCAACTTGCGCCCGCGCTTGATTTCCTCTCGGATCCGCTCGTAGATCAGGATGTTGGCGTCCACCGCCATACCGACCGTGAGGATGATGCCGGCCACACCGGGTAGGGTCAGGGTCGCTTTCATGAAAGCCATGCCGCCCATCAGCATCACGAGTGCCGAGAGCAGACTGAGTGCAGCGTAGATGCCCAGCTTGCGGTAGTAGACCATCATGAAGACAAGCACTAGCCCGAGACCGAGCAGTGCACTCTTGAGTCCACGGTCCACGTACTCGTCGCCGAGCTTGGCGCCCACGCGCTCCGATTCCTGGAGCACGGGCTTCATGATCAAGGAACCGGACTTCAGCACTCGCACCATCTCGCTGACTTCGGCAGCGGTGAAACCGTTTTGGCCACCCTTGATGATGAAGCTACCGGAGAGGCGGCTGTTGATGTTGGCCATGGTGACGATCTTGTCGTTCAAGACGATCGCCATCAGGTTGCCCTTGTTGGTACCTGTGAAGTCAGAGAAGGCAAACTCCTTCTCGGTGCTCAGGGTCAGGCCCACCGCGGGGTAGCCCATCTCGTCCTGGGAGCGATTGACGTTCTTGAGGTTGTCGCCGGTGAAGTTCCATTCCGCCTTGGGATTCCACAGCAGCGCCACACGGCTCGGATCCTCGGAGGTGTTGCCCTGCTCGTCGATGTCCTTCTGCGGGAACGCACGCAGGTCCTTGAGCGGACCCTCTGTGGTAGCTAGCGCAGCGTTGTAGGTGGAGAAGCTCGCGCCAGGATTGGCAGCGCCCCAGGCGATGGCCTTCTGGCGTTCCGCGACCATATCCGTGCCGGGGGGGAAGTCTTCCGGCTTGGCACCGATGTAGAGTTTCATGGAACCCGGGTTCTCGATCAGGGTTCGGATCACATCCTCACCCTTGAGCTCGACCAGGTCGCCAGCGGTGTGCGTGCTGGAGGTGGTGCCGTCCACTCCGCGGTTGATTTCGCGCAGCACGTTGTCGCGGCGCGACTCGTACTTCATGCGTTCGACGCCGATCTGAACTGTTCCGCCCGTGACGGGGAACAGTTTCAGCATCTCCGCGTCCGCCGTGGCCAAGGTCAGCGAACTCTGAAGACCGTCCATGGCCTCGAGCACTGTTCCCTGAGCGTCGGATCCTGTGATGTTGGCCGTGCTCGGTATCTCGATCACGAACGTGTTCTCACCCTGGGGGATGAAGCTGGCCTCCAGGGTTCCGTTGGGGTCCACCCGTTCCCGCAAGATTGACAGCGTCTCCGCCAGCAATTTGGGCTTGTCCAGGAATTCAAGCTCGGTGATCTTGCCTTCGGTCAAGGCTTGGTCCCAGTCGATCTGGTACACGAGCCGTGTTCCGCCCTGGAGGTCGAGTCCCAAACGGAAGGGCTCTTCGGGCAGCAGCATCGAAAGCGCAGAGCCGACGAGCAAGAGGAAGATCAGGATGGTCTTGCGACCCAGATTCTCAGCCATGGGAAGGGAGCCGGGCTAGCCGGCGGAGGAAGTCGGAACGGGGTGTTCTCGAAGCCTTGGCGCGTAACAGATGGGGAATCCGTTCCGGAGGGAGTTCCAGAACAGACGAAGCGCGCTCGGCCGGAGCCGCGCGCGCTCGAGGGGCGAATTACTCTTCGCTTGCGGTGGTCTGGCCGGCCTGCTTGGCTGCGGCGCGCTCGGCGGCTGCAGCGAGCTGTGTAGCTTTGACTTCTTCGTCGTAGGCCCGCAGACGGCGTGCTTTCTCGCCGAGCAGTTCCTTGACCCGAGTCTTCTTGCCAACGCGATCGCGCAGGTAGAAGAGCTTGGATCGGCGAACATCGCCGCGGCGCTGGATTTCAACTTCCTTCACCCGCGGGCTGTGCAGCGGGAAGATCCGCTCCACGCCTTCACCCTGGACGATGCGTCGCACAGTGATGGTCACGTTGATGCCACGGCCGCCCATGGCGATCACGGTGCCGTTGAAGAGTTGAATCCGCTCCTTGTCACCTTCGCGAATCAGATAGTGGACGATCACGGTGTCGCCGACGTGCACGGTGGGGACGGAGTCCTTGCCGTTTTCTGCTTCTAGAGTTTCGATCAGGTTCATCGCTTGGATTGCGGTGCCGTAGCGCCGCCGGGGTGTTCGGGTAAATGGAGGAGTGTTCGTTATGTGAGTGTGTGGCCGGATGCTCAGGAACCATCGGGTTCGAGGAGGTCCGGTCGAGCGCGCTGCGTTCGCGCACGCGCTTGTTTGTTACGCCAAGTCTCGATCGAGGAGTGGTTTCCGCTCAACAAGACGTCGGGAACTTCGCGTCCGCGAAACACACGCGGGCGCGTGTAATGCGGATGGTCCAGATCGCCGTCTCCTTGAAAGGATTCCAGCACTGCGGATCGTTCGTCTCCCAAGACACCAGGCAATAGACGCACCACGGATTCGACAATGGTCAGCGCCGGTAATTCACCGCCCGCCAAGACATAGTCGCCCATGGAGATCTGTTCAAAGTCGAGGCAGTCAAAGATGCGTTCGTCGAAGCCTTCGTAGCGGCCACACAAGATCAAGGTGCGTTCTTGTTCGGCCAGTTGGTGAGCGTCTTTCTGTTGAAAGGACGCGCCACCGGGGCACATCATCAACTTGCGAAAAGGACCGTGCTTGGCTTCGAGCCATTCGACGCAATCGACGATTGGTTCAGGGCGCAAGACCATGCCGGGGCCACCACCAAAAGGGCGGTCGTCCACG
>JBLIMI010000102.1:0-8891 GCA_047638655.1 Minisyncoccia bacterium
GTGGCGGGCAAGAAACCGGCCAGGATGCGTAGGGTTGTCGTCTTCCCGGCGCCGTTCGGCCCGAGGAATCCGACAACCTCTCCACGGCCGATTTGAAAGCTGATGTCGTCCACCGCGACGAGGTCCCCGAAGCGGCGGGTGAGATGATTGGCTGTGATCACGCGGGGGAGACTAACGGGGCAACGCGATTGGGACAACGAGCGGGGCGGTTCGGGAGGGTCCAGACCACTCAATTCATGCAAACGCCGTGCCCGCGGGGAGGTTCATGTTCCAGGACTCGAGAACTTGGTCTTTCAGGAATACCCGTGCCCTTTCGCTCATTTTGCCGGCAATCCCGGCACGGGGGAGCGCGAATCGCAAGCCGCCCGGGCTCAAGGAGCCTGTCGCCTATTGCGCTCTCGGAGAATTTTGGCCCGCAGCCCTGCGACGCCCTGGGTCCCAACCCGACGCCCCGCGAGGTAGAGTTCCAAGAATTCTTGCGCCAGCAGCGGGCCGGCAGCTCCTTCGATGCCCGCTAGCAGGCAGGCGAGGTCGTAGGCCACGCCTCGCGATTGCCAGCGCGCGCCCCCGCGCCAGGCATCGAAGATCAGGATACTGGGTCCGTCCGTTGCCTCCAGCCAGGCGAGGTTGCGCAAGTGCAGGTCCCGGTGGATGAAGCCCAGTTCGTGCAAGCGCGCCACTTCGTTGGCCAGAGCGCCCAACACGCCATCGGGGAGAGCGCTTCCGCCTTCAAAGAGGGGGCGCGCCTCAAGCTTCCGCCGCGTGAACAAGAACTGCCAGGCCACGCCACTCCAAACACGCAGCACGCCCGCAGCCAGGGGCTCGGGAACGTTGAATCCTCTGGACGCCAACCAGCGCAAGTTCTCGTACTCCGCTAGCCGCGGGTAGGGTCTGCGCAAGAAGAGATGTCGCGCCCCGTGGCGCAGCCGTGGCCAGGTCGCGAGTGGCTCGGCCTTGAAGTACACTTGCGTGTCCCCCAGCGCGCGAAACTCCCCGTGGATTCCGGGGGGCTGCTCGAGTTCGCGCACAAGCTCGCATGCGAGTTCCAGGAACGCCCCATCCTTCGCGATGATCTGCAGTCCGCCCTGACTCTGGTGCACGCGCTCTCCCACGGGACGAGTCAATCCGCACTGCGCGGGATGCGCGCGGCCACGAAACATTGCATGGACACGAAGCGCATGGAATGGGCGTACCCCAGCACTTCGGCCCCCGCGCTCTCCAGTAAGCTCTTGACGCGTTTCTTTTGAACCGGCCGGCGGCCAGTCGTTTCCTTGCGCCAACCCAGGCGGCGCCGCAAAGCGGGCCAAGAGTCCGCATCCCAAAAGGATGCGATGACGAGATCGGAACTCACCCGTGCCAGTTCAGAAATCACGGCGCCCAACTCCTGCTCCTCATGAAGGTGATGCAACAAGCGACAGCAAACCACCGTTTCAAAGGAACTGGATCGGAACGGCAGGCGAAAGGCATCGGCCACCACCGCCGGATGAGGCGCTTCATTCAACATGGCACGGGACACATCAGCCCCGACGTATTGATTCGTTTGGTCAGCCAGAGTGGAAAACAGTCGGCCGGTGCCGCAAGGCAGGTCCAACAATCGTCCACTCCTTGCGCCCCGGCCAAATCGTTCGAGCAATTCCAGCACGAGCTTTGGATCTCGGTTGCGCCCCCGTCGGGAAGCGAAGCGTGTGCTCGCGTAGTCTCGCGCCACCTGATCCGAGGTCCACTTGTCGCGGGCCTCACGACCCTGCGGCGCGTTGGGAGCCGGAACCTCATTCGACAGGGCCACGCGGCGGCTTTCAGGGTGGAACGGTGTCTTCATCACGTTCGCGCCAGTGTACCGTACCCCCATGCAACGCCTGCACCGCCTTCTCAACCATCGGCGCGCCCCGTGGATCCTGGGACTGGCCCTGTCCATTCTGGCGCTGCTGCAGGCGCAGCACCGGGCTGGACAAGGTCGCTGTGCGCTCTTCAAGTGGGACTCCGCCTTCGAGGCCTTTTTCAGCGCGGGCGAACTCTACAGCATCGGTGCGGAAGGCTACCCGACCTTGCCTTTCTCCCTGATCCTGATGGCCCCATTCCACGCCGCGGGCCCCTACGTAGGCGCATGCCTGTGGGCTCTGTTCAAGGTGGGGCTCGCATGGTGGATCGTGACCCGCGCCCTGCGCATGCTCGAGGGCCGTCTCGCTCCCGCCTGGACTCTGCTCGTGATTGTGATTTCTCTGCGGCCGCTGCTCTCGGACATCACCCACGGAAACATCAATTTGGTGGTGGGCGCCAGCGTTGCCACGGCCGCTTGGAGTTGGTTTCAAGGTCAGGAGTTTCGTACTGGCTTCTGGTTTGGCGTGGGGACGATCTTAAAAGTAACACCGGCTCTGGGCTTGCTTTGGCTTCTGCGCAAGAAGAGCTGGCGCGGATTGTCGGGCATGACCTGCGGTCTTCTGTTTGCGCTCACACTGCCAGCGCTCTTTGTGGGCTGGACTCGCAACGTGCACTACATGAACGGTTGGTGGAGCCAAATGGTCGAGCCCTACCTTCAGTCGCGCACGCTGACCTTGATGCAAACCGAGCACATCAATCAGTCGCTATTTGGGGTACTCGCCCGCTACGTTACTGACTCCGTGGCCATTCCCGACATCACCTCGGGCATGGGCAACATCCGGATCCACTTCGCGAGTCTCAGCGCTGGCGCTTTCCATCGCCTCCATCAGGCCCTCAGCGCACTGCTGCTCGGTAGCTTGCTGTGGCGCAGCGCGGGCCGCGAACGCGCGGGCACGCTGGCCCAGTTCTCCATGCTGGCCCTGGCCATGCTGTTCCTCTCCGAGCGCAGCTGGAAACATCACTATGTGCTGTTGGTGTTTCCCGTCGCCTTCCTCGTGGCCCATGCCACTTGCAACCCGAAGGCTCTCCAGCGACACGCCGCGGCATTGACTGTGGCTCTGGCTATGTTGCTCTTCGGCTGCACCGGCTCTGGGCTGCTCGGTGACCACGGAAGCAACCTCGCGGAGGCCTACGGCGCCTATTTCTTGGGTGGATTGGCGCTCTTTGTGGCCACGGCCTGGCTCGCAAGGCATCCTTTGCCACCTGCGTCCGTTCCCGTTGATCCCGTCGAACCAAGAACATGAAGCCGCTTCCCATCGCATGCGCCCTGTCCCTCCTTGCTCTTCAGAGTTGCCAGAGCTTCATGGGACCCGCACCCGCCGATCCCGAATTGCGGGATGAGCTCTTCTCCTCCGTGGCCGCTCTTGTCGGCCGTTGGGAAGTGCAAGATCAGGAGGAGCCGTCCTTTATCGAATTTGAGCTCAGCTCGAACAACTCCGTCGTGAGGGAGACCATGTTCCCGAACACTCCCCACGAAATGACGAACATGTATTCCCTGGACGGAAATTCCATCGTCATGACTCACTACTGTGGTGCGGGCAATCAACCGCACATGCGCGCTGTCGAAGTAAAGGATGACAAGCTGGTCTTTGCTTCCGACGGAGTCAGTGACCTGGAGACACCGGAGAGTTTCTTCATGGCCAACATGACTCTGTCCTTCCTCGATTGGGATCACGTCAATGAAAGCTGGCACGGCGTGACCGCGGGCGAAGATTCGGAGATGCCCGTCTTCCGTCTTGTGCGTGTCAAGTGAGTCCATCCGCAGAGGCTTGGCCAAAAGGGTCCGGGTCCTGCTCTACCTGACCTGCGCGGTCAGCCTACTTGGCTGGATCCCGGGTGAGTTCGTCTACTTCGAGCTCAGCACTCACTTTCGGCCCCACTACGTGGCCCTCCTGCTGGGCGGATGCTTGTGGTTCTGCGCCTTGCGCCAGTTTCGCCACGCTCTCCTCCTGTTGCTGTGTCTGCTCCCCAACGCTGCCAGCGTGCTTCCGCTCTACCTGCCGGAGGAGCCGGCTCCCGGCGAGGGCGTCACGCCCTTGCGTTTGTTGCTCGCCAATGTGCACTCCTCCAACACCCAACACGAACGGGTCCTGGACCTGATTCGAGGGGCGGACGCGGACGTCGTCATCTTGTTGGAAGTCAACGCGCGCTGGCTCGACGCTCTGCAGCCAATCGAAGCCGACTATCCGCAGCGGCTCAAGGATGGCCGGGAAGACAACTTCGGGATCGCGCTCTACAGTCGACTCCCGTTTGATGATCTGGAACTCTGGCTGCTCGGGGCTGCCCGTGTCCCCACGCTTGTTGGAACGCTTCTCCACGCAGGTGAGCCCGTCACAATCATCGCCACCCATCCGGTTCCTCCTATCGGGTCGGAGATGTTTGATTTACGCAACGAACAACTACGCTCCGTCGCAGCCTTGGCGAAGTCAATGCCGCGCTGCGTCGTGATCGGAGATCTCAATACGACGCCTTGGTCACCGTTCTTCGGCCAACTAGAGCGCGACTCTGGGCTGCGCAACGTTCGCCGAGGCTTCGGCATCTTAGCGACCTGGCCCGTGGGGATCGGACTGCTTGGAATTCCCCTGGACCATTGCCTGGTGAGCCCCTCCATTCATGTGGCCGACGTGAGGCTTGGGCAGGAGATCGGCGCCGACCACCTTCCGTTGCTCGTCGACCTCCATCTTCCCTAGCTGAACAGGGGCCGCTCCCCGATTTCCCAAGCCAGCACCAGCTCGCCTGGGGCGGCACCCGATGAAGGCAACATGGACTCACCGACCGCCAGCCTATTCGCTTCCTTGATCGTCAGCAGCATCGGCGCCGGCCTGTTTGTGTACGGAAAGAAGCAAGTGCGCACGCCCCAGCTCTGCACGGGCATGGCATTGGTTGCGTTCCCGTACTTTGTGACGGGTCCGTTTGCGATCCTGGGTACCGCGGGGTTGCTCGTGCTGGGCCTGGTGGGTGTGCTGCGGATGGGAGCTTAGCTCTGGTCGAGTCTCTCAGGCTTGCATTGCCGTGAGCCAGCTCCAATCCGCGCACAAGAAACGGGGAACCCTCCCCTCAGAACGAAACCCTCGCGTTGAAGCCCACCCGGCTGTCGTCTTCTCGGAGCGAGTAGTCGGCACCAATGCTGAACAGACTCAGGAAGTGAAAGCGAGCTCCAACTTCCCAGGCGCCGAGTGAATCATCCGCAAGGGGCGATTCGAGATCGACGTAGCGGTAGCCTCCATTGAGCTCGAGCCCACCCGTGCTCGTGGGAAGCGCCAGCCATCTTCCCCCGAGGTAAGCGTTATACCCCGTCTCCGAACCATCTGCTTGCGACAGCGAGCTGCTGGAATCGTCGGACAGGAAGCCAACTTCCCCCACCAGATCAAAGCGGCTGCCGAGACCAAAGTGGCCTCCAAGGCCGAGCTCGAGGGTGTCCGTGTCCACATCGGCTCCCATGAACTCGACAGACTCCTCGGCGTAGTCCAGGTAGATGTACAGCAGCCAGAGAAGACCCAGGGAAGCTCGGCCGTGATAGGCGTCGGAGGTTTCGTTCGCAAGGTCCACATCGGTGCTGTAGAAGCCGAGTTCCAGGAAGGTGTAGCTGAATTCAAAGTCACCCCCCAATAGGCCGGGTTGTGCCGGCGCCATCAACGGCGCAGCGTTGTAGGTCGTGTAGTCGGGCAGCACAAGCACTGCCGGGGCGGGCGCAAGCGAACCAAGCCCCAGTCCGAGGAGCGAATTGAGTAGCAACATGAAGAATCTCCTTCGTAGTAAAATGGGGAGCGCTTGGAGCGAACAGTGTATCTCCAGGCTCATAGGCCCGCAGCATAGGCTCGTTCTTGGGAGCCGCAATTGGCGTCCTCAGAACCCCACTCCGATGCCTACGGTAAGCCGAAAGTCGTCGGGCTCGGGAGTGTTGTTGTCCGCGTCGGTCAGCGGGTTGTTCACCCGGTCCCAGATAGCGGTCAAGTCCAGCTCGATGTCATCGACCAAGTCAATCGACAGCATGGCTGACATGTGATGGGTGTTCGAGTTCGTCTCTGGGAACGGAACGGTGAGTGCGTAATCGAAAGCAAATTCCACGTCTGGTGTGATGTCCCACTCCATGCCGGTGTTGCCTTGCATCGCGAAGGTCTCGTTGACCAAGGATTGCCCAAGATCCACCGAATCGTACTTGGTCAACTCGTACGCAGGGCCAAGCTTCACTTCCCATGAGAAACTGTTCCGCTGAAACAAGTCATAGCCAACACCCGCAGAGGGTGTGAAGCGCAAGTCGATGTTCGAAAATCGATCCAGAAAGGCAGTAGCTGCGAGTGGGGTAATGAACAGTCGCCGGCTCAAGAACACGTCAAAGGAGCTATTCAAGCGACTGTTGTTCGCCGTCTCGACACCATCCAACGTGCTGACTGCGCCGTTGAAGGTCGACTCCCATCGAGTAGCCGTTGTTTGTCGCCTGAGGAACAAGTAAGCGGTGCCATCGAATTGGGAGGTATTGCCCGATCGAGCCGACAAACCAAGACTGGCCTTGCCATCCCAATGATCACGCCAACTTCCGAGACCGGGAACAATGGACATCAACAGTCTCCGGGGAACGATCCCACCTCTCTCTCCGCTGACCGTGACCAACTCATCCTGAATCACCACGGTGCCGAAGAGATCTGGTCTGCCATCGACCTGCAAGGAGTGAACATGCGGAGAACGGAGCTCCTTCACATCGTCAATGTCGAGACGAAGCACATTCAGCTCATCACTGTCAAATTCGAGGGTTCCATCACGCAAGAAGATGATCTCGCCCTTGAGCCATTCCCCCGACGTCAGCTTGATCCAATCAAACGTGTCAGGAACGGGTATAGGAGGAATGAATGGTCTTCTGGCCTTGGACTGGCTCTCCCCTGGGGGTGACAAGGCTTGTCCAGGTCCTGTGCCATCCTGAGGGAACGCCCAGGAGGAATTGGCCATCAAGACCATGAGAACACAGCTAATCTTCATTCTTCTCCGCTTCGATAGGGCCAGAGTCTAAGTGCGAAATGAGAGTTGGTCAACACGAGCACAGCGGCCTTTCAGGTGAATTCAGTCCGTAGGTGGCTGTAAAGAAGAGGCCCTAAAAGTTCGGCAGCGAGTTCAACGACTTCAGGGGCGGGGTGTCTGTGCTCGGCATTTCCAAGTCCAGCGCTCTCGACCGCCAGAGTGTATTCCATCCGTTCGTATCCGCGGGGTCGGGAGTCGAGGAGGAGTGGGTTCGAAGCCAAGCAGTGAACCGAGCTCCCGTACCGAGATCCTGCTCGATGGCACCAAGATCAATGCAACCCGTGTCCTCCACCTTGGTAAGCGAGACGCGCGTGAGACCAATGGAGCACGAACGGCGACTCGCTTCCGGTTTCAATCCTCCGGCAGAGAGCAGCGCTTGATCAGAGCACTGCCGGGCCCGCTGCTGAAAGGCCACGAGAAAGCCCCCCGTCTCAGAAGGGCTCTCTCACGCGTGAAGGCACCAGGGCAGATCGCCGCGGTGCATTGAACGAGCTTACTCGCTACCGTTGCTGAAGGACGCCGGGAATTCACCTGCAGCGTCGATGGGGTTGTCTCCTCCCCAGAAGTCAATGGTGTTGAAGATCACGACGTCGCCCATGTAGGCTAGAGCGTAAACAGGAATGACGTTGAGGCCGATGAAGATGACCTCGTTGAGCCAGTTTTGCTCAGTCGCAGTCGCGTTCCAGTTGTTGAGACTGTTGAACGCGTTGTTCGGGCCCATGCAGGAGGGAGCAGCGAGAGCGAGTGCGAGCACGGCTCCGGTCGCGGTTTTTTTGATCATGTCGGTAGTAATCCTTGACGTTCCAGAGGTACTTTTTGATTGAAGCAATGGAGAGTTCCCTGCTTCACGCTGGAGAGACTACTGGTCCCATCTGCCGGGTTCCAGCCTCAACATTGACCACTTTGGCCACGTTGATCACCAAGCACTCACCCCTGGATGCCTCCCCGATGACGCCCGAAGCGCACAGCAAGTCGTCGCTTCGTTCTTCTTTTGGCCGGTTCGCTCGGAATCATCAGCAGGGCGTATGGGCACTTTCTCCGTTGCTGGGCCACAGGGCCCCTCAGTGTCTCGCTGGTGCGGAAAAGAGGGTGATGAACCCGATTGCTCAAAAGCAAGTGCCTGAGGTTTCGGCAGGACTCGACAATTTCGAGCCCAACGACTCGATGCACTACAGGACAATCACGACTCACGCTCCCCCGCTTCTGAAAGCATGAATCCCATGGAAGCACTGAAGATCATTCTCCTGTGCATGTCCGTTGCGGTCCTGTTCGGCATCCTCCATGACCAAGTAACGGCTCGGATCTGCGTCGAGTACTTCACTATTGGCCACCCGCGGGTCATCGCCAGCGAATCCCCCACCATGCTCGCGTTCGTATGGGGCGTGCTCGCCACCTGGTGGGTTGGACTCTTGCTTGGCGTTCCTCTTGCGTTAGCCAGCAGGCTTGGCTCCCAAGCGAAGCGGTCCGCTCGTTCATTGCTGCGGCCCCTAGCCAAACTAGTCAGCGTTATGGCTGTGGGCTCCCTCACCTTCGGAATGCTTGGCTACCTACTTGCACGACAGGGCGTTGTGGAGTTGCAAGACCCGATCGCCTCCCGCATATCCCCTGAACGCCACGTGTTGTTCCTGGCCGATCTATGGGCCCACTCGGCGAGCTACCTGTTCGCCTTCGGAGGTGGGATCGTCTTGATCTGGCGCACACACAAGTCAAGGGCAACGAAGTGATTCGCTAGCTCAGCGCATGCCCGGGATGGCTGGCTTGCTGAGGCACCGCATGCGCCTGGCTCTGCACTACGCTCTCAGCCTGATCAGTCCGCTCCACCTGCCTTGCTTCACCGGGCTCGATCACGTGCCGGTAGGTCTAGCGGCAGGGCTCGCCTCTCGCACAGATTGGCGGATAACCCACGCGAATGCGCGGAAGCCCTGAAACAAGCCAGGACTCTGGGTTTCTGGTAGCGCCCTTCTCTTACCCCCCCCCCGATCCTCGGCCTGCTTCCGGTT
>JBLIMI010000103.1:0-8874 GCA_047638655.1 Minisyncoccia bacterium
AGGGCGCACTGGATCCGTTTTGCCATGGCGGAATCATACCGTCCCGGACGCTCTTTCACACATGGAGGCTTGCCACGAGTGAAAGAGACCCTAGGTCGAGTGGCTGCTTACTGCCAGGTCGTGACCCAGCCTCCCGTGAAGTTGAAACCGCTTCCAGTGCAGGGATTGGCCGGATCGCGGAACCAGTACTGATAATTGAGTGTTTGGCCCGGCGCGGCATTGAGACCAAATCCACTCTGGGTCACCATGCCATTGGCATCGAGCGATTGGACGCCATAACGCAGGGTCGCGTTCGAACAGAGAATCCCATCTCCAGCCGGCACATTGACCATGTTGGAGCCCTGGAAAAACAAGCCAGGCTTGTTCGCCGGACCACCTGTAACTGTCAGCGCGAAGCTGTCGGACCCCACATCCGGATTTCCGGTACCGGTCAATGTGGCCCCCGTGCCAACGGTGGTCAGGCACCCGGCGCCGGCAGCGCCAAACGCGGCGCAAGGGCATGCAGCGCCAGAGCCGTCTCCGAAGCAGTAAGCCAGACCAGGGTTTCCCGAAGGTTCGATTTGAATCCCGTTTAGCGACAGATCACCCGAGTTCACGCTAATGGTGATCCTCAAGGTCCCCGCCGTCACCGTGGCGGTGTGCTTCGCGTAGCTCACTCCCTGCTGATGGTTTCCGGGCCAAAGAAACCCACCCACTGCTTGTACTCCATCGGTGGATTCGGACACATCCACGTCGGTGATGAACCCTACTTTCGTATCTGAAGCCATGGCGTAGGTATAAACATCGTAGACACCATTCGCCAGCCCTGCAAAAGTCATCGACTCCACGATGCCCCCATAGGCGAGATCGTCCATCAGATTGCGGTCGTCACCGGTAAAGACCGGGTTGCCCGCCGTCAACGTAAGGTTCAAGGTAGAGGTGAGGTTCAAACTCACAGCACTGGGAACCCCAGCCTTGTCCACCAACGGAAAAACACTGCCTGTATTCGGGTCTACCTGATTCCAAGTTCCCGCAGTCCCCGCTGCTGCATAGGCCGCAGATGTCGGCGGCAACCCACCAAAAGGGTCATCAATGTCAACGTTGAAGCCCTGGGCCTGGGCGGTCGAGGAGAAGGCGGCCAGTAATGCGGCGACGGCAAGATGAGTGCAGCGCATGGAATTGATCTCTTGGCGGAAGTGGGCTCTCGAGTAACCAAGTTGCGCGCGATTGATCGGCTACAAGCCGGCCAAGACGCACCCAATCCCATGCTACGGGTCTCCCCGAGAATATGTTGCGCCTTCCCAAATGCAGGCCGGGTGGGCTCTCAGTGCTCTAAAAGCCAGCGAACAATCCGTTCAGACATGGCCTTGGATGCGTCGCCAGAGAAAACGTGGTCAGCACCAGTGATGTCCGCAAAGTCGGCCGATCCGCCCGTGCGCGTTAGCATCAACTCGCTCTCCTCGATAGGAACCACCGAATCCTCCGTCCCGTGCACAAATAGCCACGGAACAAGTACATCCTCAGCCAACTCATCGACGGAACCAATGCCTTTCATGTCATCCATGAACGCCTGGCTCAGAGGGCACTCCGGCTTGTCCCACATGAAACTCTCACCAGCCACTTGGTCCCCGAACTTGCGGCGCGCGAAGTCCGCCGTGTCCACCATGCCGCCGACGGACACCAGTCGCTCGATGCGGGCGTCCTTGCTTGCCACCAGAACCCCCACCGCGGCGCCCATGGAGTGGCCGACGTAAGTCACTTTGTAGTCCGGACAGTGATCGAGAACCGCGAGCAAGTCACCCGCTTCCTTGCTCGGTGTCGACTCGCGAAAGTCTCCTTGCGAGTCGCCGTTTCCAGCGAACGAAAATCGCAAGCTGGCAAAGCCGGCTTGCGACAATGCCTGCGACAGGACCAAAGCCCATTCGCGGTCCTTGTTCGCGGTCACCCCGTGACCGATCACAATGAGTTCCGGGTCATGGGTCTCTGGACCTGCGGCCTGGGTCCAGCTGCAGTCTAGAAGCTCCCCCGCACTGTTTCTGATTTCAGTCATGCGATTACTAGGAGAGCCGAATCACGGATCGAATGCCATCTTGGGCGTGCATCAAATCGAAGCCTTTATTGACTTCATCGAGGGTCAAACGATGGGAGACAAAACCATCGAGATCGAGTTCCCCGCGCATGTACATGTCCACGAGTTGCGGTACATGGGTACGACCCTTGGCCCCCCCGAAACTTCCGCCCTGAACGGTGCGTCCAGTGATCAAGAAGCGGGGAGTGATCGCCACTTGCTCGCCGCGCCCGGCCACGCCCAGCACCGTGCATAGCCCCCAACCGAGGCGTGCGGCTTCCACAGCCTGCCCCATGACCTCGACCAAACCGGTGGCTTCAAAGGTGTAGTCAGCACCGAGCCCTCCTGTGGCGGCCACAATTTCGTCTACCGTGTTTTCGCCCGGCTGAATCAAGTCTGTGGCGCCCCAACGCTTCGCCAGCTCCAATCTGTCTGCGCTAGGGTCCACTACGAAAATCCGTTCGGCGCCGCGCAACTTGGCCCCGGCCACGGCACCCAGCCCAACCATGCCCGCTCCAAAGACCGCCACGGTCGACCCCGCTTCCACCTTCGCTTTCCAGAGCGCAGCGGCAATGCCCGTGGTCGCTCCACAGGCGAGCAAGCAAACCGACTCCATGTTCGCTTCCGGGTCCACCTTGGCCAGCGCGATCTCTGGCATAACTGTGCACTCCGCAAAAGTGCTGGTGCCCATGAAGTGCCGGATGGGCTCGCCATTTCTAGAGAGACGCGCCGTGCCGTCGGGCAAGAATCCTTGGCCCTGCTGTTCACGAATCGCCGTACAGATATTGGTCTTGCCGCTCTTGCAGTTCACACACTCTCCGCACTCGGGGGAGAAGAGTGTCACGACGTGATCCCCCACTTTTAGAGAGCGCACATCCGCTCCCAACTCCTCAACGACCCCTGCGCCTTCGTGACCGAGCACGCACGGGGCGTATCCACTGGGGTCAGCGCCACTAGCCGTGTAAAGATCCGTGTGGCAAACACCGCAAGCATGCAGACGCACGAGCACCTCACCAGCTTTGGGAGGGGCCAGGTCCACGTCTTGGACCACCAGCGGTTGACCAAATTCTTCGAGAACGGCAGCGCGAATCTTCATGACGAAAAGTGAGGGGGGCAGCGAATAGGTGAAGGACTACAATAGCGGACATGGACCGCACGGACCAGCGCGCGCTTGGAGACCTGTGTGGTGTAGGCGAGGCCACTCTCGAAGACTTCGCCTTGCTTGGCATTTCAAGCGTGGTGCAACTTCGCGAGCAAGACCCCCGAGACTTGTACGACCGCATGTGCGCTGCCACGGCCTCTCGCCAAGACCCATGCGTCCATGACGTCTTCGCTTGTGCCATCGCCCAGGCCAAGGACGCCCGGTTACCAAAGAAAGAGTGCGAGTGGTGGACTTGGTCGCGGCGCCGCAAGCTCGAAGGGCCCCACGACCTCTAGCCCTATCGATTCACCCGCCACGCGAGTGCATCTCGAGCCGCGTATCTCGCTGTAGCTCCTCCGTATTCAGGGAAGCACCGCGTTCCTGCTGGGCCAACCGCTCTTCTGCACCGCGATCCGAACGCAAGCTCCACCCCTTCGCGATCAGTTCCGCAAGGTCCTTGGCTCCGAGACCCGAACGCAGGAGGCCTCGCAGGTCTTTGCCGGTATTTGCGTAGAGGCACGTGTACCAGGTCCCGTCCGCTGCAATCCGCGCGCGATCGCAAGCGCTGCAAAAGGGCTCGGTAGTGGAAGAGATAATCCCGAAGACCGTTCCGTCGGGCAAGAAGTAGCGATCCGCCGGGGCGGAGTTGCGAACGCCCTGGCTCTCGATCTTGCCGTAGTGTTGCTCCAAAACCTTCAGGATCTCCAGCTTGGAGACAACGTGATCCATGGACCAACGAGTCGCTCCACCCACATCCATGTACTCGATGAAGCGTACCTCGGCCTGTGTATCGCGGCCGTACTCCACCAAGTCGATGAGCTCATCATCGTTCTGCCCGCGCAGGACAACGGTGTCGATCTTGGTCTTGCGAAAACCCGCTGCTTTGGCTGCCGCGAGCCCCGCCATGACCTGCTCGAGGCCGTCTCGCCTGGAGAGCTGCTCGAAACGATCTCGTCGCAATGTGTCGAGGCTTACCGTCAGACGTCCAAGGCCAGCCGCTTTCAAACTCTCGGCGCGCTCGGCCAACAGGGTCCCGTTGGTGGTCATGGCGATCTCCTCCAACATGCCCTGCGACCGCAAGTTCCCGATGAACTCCTCGAGACCATTGCGCAGCAGGGGCTCTCCCCCCGTTAAGCGCAACTTACGCACACCTAGCAGACAAAAGGCCTCCACCAAGGTCCCCATTTCTTCGAGGGTCAAGACAGTGGATTTTGGCATCCAGGCATACTCATCTTCCGGCATGCAGTATCCGCACCGCAGATTGCAGCGATCCGTGACCGAAATACGCAAGTTGCGCAGGGGTCGTTGGTGGGTATCGAGGACGGTCATGGGGCGAGAATTGGCCTGAAAGTGCCCACCTAGACTACTCGATTCAGCTCCACAAGTGGCCCCCTTTGACTTTGCTGGTGAAGCTCCGCTTCCCGTTAGCTAGCCTGCGAGCATGTTCATCGGGCGAGACGAAGAGTTGGGCGTTCTGAACCAACTCGCAGACCGCGGAAACCCGGAGCTTTTCGTGCTCTACGGGCGCCGCCGGGTCGGAAAAACAGAGCTATTGCAACAGTTCTGCGAGGGCCGGCGAGCGGTCTATTTTCAGGCCGCCCAGCTGCGCGAGAAGGACAATTTACGCGCGTACCGGGAAGCTTTGGCGGACGGACTGGAAGAGTCCATTGCCGCCGTCAATTTCCCCGACTGGGAAACAGCCCTCGAGTTCACCTGCGAACGCGCCAATGACAAACGCCTGGTCGTGGTCATCGACGAGTTCCCCTATCTTTGCGAGGCCAACAAGGGCCTACCCTCGGTGCTCCAGCGCTTCTGGGACAAACGCGGCAAGAACTCGACTTTGATGTTGGTGCTCTGTGGCAGCCAGGTCTCCTTCATGGAGGAACAGGTGCTCTCCGAGAAGTCGCCTTTGTTCGGCCGGCGCACCGCGCAAAAGCGCCTGCAACCGCTGTCGCCTCCGCGCACAATCGGATTCTTCCCAAAGTGGTCCGTGCAAGATCGCATGCTCGCCTACTCCATTCTTGGAGGTATGCCCGCTTACCTGCGGCGCTTCGATGACTCGCGCAGCTTGCGCGAGAACATCATGCAAGAGATCCTGCGCCCTGAGGGATACCTCTTCGAGGAGGTGCAGTTCCTGCTGCGCAATGAACTCTCCAGCCCCACCACTTACAACTCGATTCTCGCAGCTATCGCCTGCGGCGATCGCAAGGTCGGCGATGTGGCCCTGACCGTGGGCGTGGATTCCACCACCGCCAATAAGTACCTCAGCGTGCTGCGCGACCTCGGACTTGTCGAACGGCGCGTTCCGATCACCGATCCCGACCCTCTACGCTCGCGGCGCGGCACCTACCACATCGCGGACCGTTTCGTGGCCTTCCACTTCCGGCACGTGCAGCCTGCTGTAAGCCTCGTGAACGCGGGCCGCGGTGGCCGCGTGCTCGAAGAATCGGTCGAGCCCGACTTCGGGCGCCTATTCGATAGTGCACGACAGGACTTCATCCTCGACCACCTGCGGCGCGAGGCCGCAGAACTAGTTGGGGAAGAAGTCATCGAGTACGGCCCCTTCGATGGAAACTATGTGCGCGCGGTGGGCCGCGGTCACAAGGGAGCAACCATTGCGGCCATTGTGGTTCCCGAAGGTCGTCCGAACGAGGCCAAGCTAGTGGAAGAGCTCGAGATGCTGCGCACGGCCTTTGGTGACGAGATCATCAAGCTCAGCTACGGCATTACCGACCGTCCAGATCGCGTGCTCGAAGTGGAACGAGTGCCTGAAGGCGATTTGCTCTGATGGGCATAGATGATCGCTTCTACGAGTACTTTCGCGCCCTCGACCGCTCTGGCGGGGAGGATCGCTGCTACCTCTGCCGACGGACGCCTGCGGAAGTAAAACTGTTCTTCGGCTTCGACGAGGACGGCACTCCTTTCGAGGCGGAGGAGTTGGGCCTCGAGGACGTCGCACTCGAACACCAAGACGTCATGAGCTACTTGGGGATTCGGCCCGTGTGCGCTGTGTGCCAACTCAACATGGACGCCATCGTTGCCCTGGGTGAGGAGAAACTGCTCTCCAACGTCCTCGACGAACTTACGCGCAAACGCGATCAACTCTGGCCCAAGGAAGGGCTCTGAGTCGCCGGGGATCGTTCGCTACTCCTTGGCTCATCGGATTTGCCAACGGCTTCCTGGATTCGTGCCAAACCAATTCCCAGGGAGTGCTAGGCTCCCCGCGTGAGCCCCAAATCCGCCCAATCCCGCACCCGCCTGCAGGCCTTTAGCCAAGCTCTCGACTTCGGCAGCGTATCCAAGTGGGTCTTCTTCGCCAGCCTGATCGGGCTTGTCACTGGGTTCACAGCCGTTGGCTTCCGCTGGATGGTGCACTGGATCAGCGCCAATGTCTTCGGCTCGATCATCGGCTCGTCGGCGGAAGGCCTCGGCGGGCTCGACATCAATCCCTGGCTCGTTCTGCTCGTTCCGGCTGCTGGCGGGCTGCTGACCGGCATCCTCGTGCAGTCCATCGCCCCCGAAGCCGAAGGCCACGGAACCGACGCGGTCGTGCATTCGTTCCACCACCTGAAGGGCCTGATCCGCAAGCGCGTGATCGCGATCAAGGCGCTGACAAGTGCCATCACCATTGGCACCGGTGGCTCCGCCGGACAAGAGGGCCCGGTGGCTCAAGTGGGCGCGGGTGTGGGCTCTGCGCTCGCTACCGCCCTTAAGATGTCGGACCGCGACCGACGCATCTTCCTGCTTTCGGGCGCAAGCGGCGGCATCGGCGCCATGTTCTGCTCCCCCATGGGGGGCGCGCTCTTCATGCCAGAGGTGCTTTACCGCAAGCCCGAGTTCGAGGGCGACGCGATCATCCCCTGCATCATCGCGTCGATCGTCGCATTCACGACGTTCACCACCCTGACCGGCGAACACCAGGTCATCCATATCAGCCCGGAGACTGCCCGCCATCTCAGCGTGGAGCCTCTGCACTACCTGGTCTACACCGTGCTGGCCATCGCCTGCACTCTCTTCGGCTGGCTGCACGTCAAGGTTTTCTACGGGGTTCACGCGCTGTTCCAACGCATGACCGCGGTCCCCAAAGCCGTACGACCCGCCATCGGTGGCTTGTTGCTCGGGGTTTGCGTGTTGTTGCTAGGAAACGTCACGGGCGACAAGGGCGTCTTGTTCGGCGGTTACGGATTGATGCTGACC
Organism: Minisyncoccia bacterium; assembly: GCA_047638655.1. Lineage (GTDB taxonomy): Bacteria > Planctomycetota > UBA1135 > UBA1135 > JABACD01. The sequence continues at coordinate 7,386 of JBLIMI010000103.1, forward strand.
TCCATCGGTGGCGGCACCTCCGCAGGGATCCTGCTCTTGTTGCTGCTAGCCAAGATCTTGGCCACAGCCTTCACTATCTCCTCCGGAGGCTCCGGCGGCGTCTTCGCCCCCAGCGTGGCGATGGGCGCCTTGCTCGGCGGAGCCGTCGGTTCAGTGGCGGACAGCCTCTTCCCGGGGCTCAACATTAGCCCCGCGGCTTTCGCCTTGGTGGGCATGGGAGGCTTTTTCGCGGGGGTGGCCAAGGTTCCAATCGCGGCGGTGTTCATGATCTGCGAAATGACCGGCAACTATCAGCTACTTGCCCCGCTGATGCTGGTGTCGGTGTTGCACGTCATGCTTTCGCGGCACTGGTCACTCTACGAATGCCAAGTGAGCGGCATGGTCGATTCACCGGCCCACTCCGGAGACTTTGTCATCGATGTCCTGAGCGACATTCAGGTCAAAGAATTACTGGAGGACACTCGCCGTCCGCACCTGATTCATCAGGACACCACCCTGGGCCGGGTGCTCAAGGTCGTGGCCGACGCCAAGGAGTCCTACTTCCCCGTGGTGGATGATGATAGCAACTTGGTCGGGATCTTCTCCCTGACCGACATTCGACGCATCTACCTGGAAGAAGTGGCCCGTGACTTCATCATCACCCGCGACTTCATGATCGAGGGCGTCATCACCTCCACCGCCAACGAAACACTCGACGTGGTGCTTGCGAAGATGACGGGCAACAACATCAATGCCATTCCCATCATGGACCCTGAAAATGAAGGACAAGTCCTAGCTGTGCTCGAACGAAACGAGATCGGTCGTGCGTATGACAAGCGCTTGCGAGCTCTCAAGTCCGGGGAAATGGTGGCGGGAGCCGTCGGCAAGAAATCATGAGTGCCACCGCCATCTGCGGTAGCTGCACCTGCGAACGGGTGCGTTTTGAGCTCAAACAGCCCGTGAACTGGGTCGCTCACTGTCACTGTTCGAATTGTCGGCGTGCCCATGGAGCCGGCTCGGTGACCTACGCCGGCGCCCCCCGCGAGTCCTTGCGATTCACTGCCGGCGAAGAGTTGCTGACTCGCTTCGAGGCCGACACGGGCTCTTGGCGACGCTTTTGCTCCCACTGCGGCTCAACCTTGACCTTCGAAGGCGCACGCTGGCCGGGGGAGGTGCACGTGATCGTCGCAAACCTGTTGGAGCCCCTCGACAAGCTTCCAGAAGGGCACGCCTACTCCGACCGCGCCCCCGACTGGTTTCCGATTACGGACAACCTGCCCTGTTACGGTGGTGACTCCGGAACCGAGGCCATCTGAGGCTCTGTGCCACGCGCCCTCCACTCAAGAAGTGGGGCGCCACTCTCGCAATCTAAATGGATCTGGACCTGATATGTAATTGGGGATCAGGGGTAAGATGTGATTGCGCCAGCCTCTCCGGGAAGCACTGTAGAGTGATGCTCGTAGCCCAACCCTCGAGCCCGTGTTATCTCGTGACAGACATTGATTCCATC
>JBLIMI010000104.1:0-8714 GCA_047638655.1 Minisyncoccia bacterium
AAGCGGCGTATCCAACGGAGAGGAAAATCGGTTTGTCCAAGCTCTTGGCGAGCTCAATCGCCTGCGGACCCCAGGGATACCAATCCACGGGATTGTGGGCGTGCTGTAACAGGTAGGGAGAGGTTTCCGTCGCGAGGTGATTCGCGGGGTGCTGGTGGCCCTCCTGGACTGCCGGGTGAGAAGTATCTTGTGCCATGGGCGAAGGACCGGCGGTGAGCAGGAAGAGCGCCGTCAGGGAGAAAAAAGTACGGTGAAACGTGGCCATGGAGTGCTTGGGGTGGCAAGTCGAACGGCGAGGATGCGGATGGCGGCCCGCTGAGACCTATTGTCTGCTGAGTTGAGGTCCCTGCGAGGGGGATTGACGCTTTTTCTGTGTCCAGAAGCGGGAACCATGTCGTACACCGTGCCTCTTCGATCGGAGCCACTGGCTCCCGGCCCCTCCCAATTTGAGTCCCAGGCCCATGAAAGCTGAACTGTACACCCTGTCCTACTGCCCTCACTGCGTCGCCGCCGTCAACCTGCTGGAAAGCCGTGGCGTGGAGACGATCAACCACGTCATGGACACAGAGTTTGGCGAACTGGATCAGGTCAAAGCCAAGCACGGTCACGACACGGTGCCCATCGTCTTGATCGACGGAGTCTTCCTGGGGGGCAACGACGCACTCAAGGCATTCGACGCGGCTGGCAAACTCGCCGAGTAAAGCAAAAGGACGGCGCTCGTGCATACGCATGCGCAAGCGCCGACCGAGCCCATGACCCGCCGCGCCCTGCTACAGATTTCCCTCCTGGCCTTGCTAGCGCTGTGCTGGACGTGCGGTGGCGAGGAGCCCTCGCCGGACTCGAGGGAGACGCCGGCGTCTCCCTACCCGAGCACAGCCAAAGCAGCGGTCCACGAACAGTTCCTCGAGGACTTGCAACTGGAACGGGCACCTTCCGATGGCGGCGGTTCAGTCGCACTCTTGCTCGAGGAAGGTGAAGACGGCTCCGTGACCGCCGGGGGCTTTGGCCGCTGGTCGTTCGAGTACACGGCCGGTTCCCATGGCATCGCAGTCGGGGGCTCCCTGTTCTTGTTGGTGCCGCCCTTTTGGGGTTGGAGTACGCCACAAGCCCAGTCGCCGGAACGACCCGGGTACACCACGGTCAGCACCGAAGCAGGAGGCGTTCAGGTCACAGCGCGCACGGTCGACCGAAGCCTGCTGATGATAGAAATCAGCGGACGAGATCTTGAGCCAGGAGAACGCATTCAAATCACCTACGGTGCGGGCGATGCCCTCGCCCGAGCCGATGACTACGCCGAGTCCAACTCAGCGTTCTACTTCAAAGTAGACGGCGATGGCGATGGTCTCTCTGGTCTGGTGAACAGTTTCCCAGCCATCCAAATCCGCCCAGGCCCCACAACGCGCATTGCAGTCACGGGACCGAGTACGGCGCAACCAGGATCCAGCATCTTGATTCAGGTGGCAGCGCTCGATGCCATGGCCAACCCAGTCCCGGGGGCCGTCGGTACTCTGACCATCGAGTCCGTTCCAGAGGGGCTCGAACATCCACTGACCTTGGCGCTGACGGCCGACGACGGCGGCTACGTCGCCATCCCCGTGACCGCGAGCGCGTCGGGTATTTTTCGAGTTCGAGCGACTCTGCAACAAGGAGAGTCGAGCGCGACCGCCATCAGCAATCCAGTCTGCGTTCGCGATGGAGTCACTCCGGTCTATTGGGGCGATCTCCACGGTCACTCCAATTACTCCGATGGAACCGGTACGCCCCGCGAGTACTACGCCTACGCGCGAGATGTGAGCGCCTTGGATTTCGCCGTGCTAACCGACCACGACCACTTTGGCGTGCGCTTTCTCGACGCGAACCCCGGCATTTGGGACGAGATTCGCCAGGTCAACGACGAGTTCAATGACCCGGGGCAATTCCTCTCCCTGCTGGGCTACGAGTGGACAAGCTGGCTCCATGGCCATCGCCATGTGGTGTACTTCAATGGCCAAGGAGAAGTCCTGAGCTCAGTGGGAGCGGCAACGACCACTCCGGCCGAGCTCTGGGCTGCGCTCGAGGGTCAACCGGTCCTGACTTTCGCCCACCACTCCGCGGGCGCACCGGTTGCGACGGATTGGTCCTATCGCCCGGACCCGCTCATCGAACCCGTGACCGAGATCATGAGCGTGCATGGCTCGAGTGAGGCTGACGACTCCCCCTCTAGAATACGCGGCGGAGTGCCCGGCAATTTCGTGCGCGATCAGCTCGATGATGGAATGCGCTTCGGCTTCATCGGGAGCGGCGACAGCCATGACGGCCACCCCGGCCACGCTCACCTCTCGCCGAATGCGGGCTATCGTCGTGCGCGCCCCGACCCGCGCGGGAAGCGCGCAGAAGAGAGGTTGGGGCAAGGCGGATTGGCCGCTGTACGGGCCTCGGATCTAACGCAGGCTTCTCTATTGAGCGCCTTTCGGGCCCGAAGCACCTACGCCACAAGTGGACCGCGCATCTGGCTTCAAACAACACTCGACGGCCACCCCATGGGGGCGAATGTGAAGCACGCCCCCGAACTGTCCTTCAAGCTCGAATTCGCGTGCACATCCCCCGTCGAGTACGTGGAACTCATCCAGCGCGGCAGGGCCATTGAACGCATCCAATTCGGGGGCACCCTCGAAGCCACCATGGAACTTGGGCTCACTGGATTGAGTCCCGGGGACTACGTTTACGTACGTCTACTGCAGAACGATGGCGCGCTGGCCTGGTCGAGCCCGAACTACCTGAACTAACATCCGGCAGTTGGGCCGGCGCGCGCTTAGGCTAACTTGCGAATGGACTCCTGCCCTTCGCCAGCGATGACCACCCGGTTTCGACCACCCTCTTTCGCACTGTAGACCGCTTCGTCAGCAGCTTTCACCAGATCTTCAAAGTCGGGCATGCGGGGAGTGCGACTGGCGACGCCAAAGCTCAGGGTCACGTGGTGCTCCTCGCCTTGCCAAGTCACCGGTTTGCTCGAAACGGCGACGCGCAACCTCTCTGCGGCCAACCCCGCCTCCTCGGCAGAGGCGCCCGCGCAAATCACGACAAACTCTTCGCCGCCGATGCGGCACACATCCTCTTCCTCTCGGGAAGATTCTTGGAGTACGTTCGCCACAGCACGCAGCACTTCATCGCCAGCGTCATGACCGTACGTGTCGTTGACTTTCTTGAAGTAGTCGATGTCCATCATGATGATGGAAACGGGCTTGTCAGTTCGCGTTGCCGACTCCCAAGCTTGGGCCAAACGCTTCATGGCGAAGCGTCTGTTGGCCAATCCCGTCAAGGGATCGGTCAGGGCTGCAGAACGCAACTTCCGCGTCAAGACCTGCAACTCCATCATGTGCTTCTCTTGCTTCTGGCGCTCGCTATCGAGATCGGCTTGCAACTTGATGATGCGGCGGCCTGCGTGAATTCGAGCCAGCAAAATTCGCGGCTTGAAGGGCTTGACCACGTAATCATCCACACCCGCGTCGAAAGCTTGAACGATGCCCTCTTCGCCTTCCATCCCTGTGAGCAACAGGAAGTAGATCCTCTGGCCTGAGGCGATTTTTCTCAGGGCCCGGCAGAGGTCGATGCCGTCCAACCCTGGCATGTTCCAATCCGCAACCACAATCTGCGGCGAAGTCTCTAGAGCCAAGAGCAAGGCTTCCTCTCCATCCTTGGCTGTGGTCACACGGTGCCCAGCTTTTTCCAAGTGTCGTTGCAAGAGCTTGAGACACATGGGGTCATCATCCACTGCCAGGATCTGCATGCTGCCATCCTGGACCAATTCCGAAGTGGCCTTGGCAATGGCCTGGCCCCTGGCCTTGGCCCGGTTCTTGGCCGAGCTCTTTGGCGCGCTGGGGCTAGCCCGTTCCACTTCTCGGACTTTCGCGTCATGCACAAGGCTTGCGAGATCTCTAAAGTCGATCTTGCTGCCTGTCGGAATGCCCAGAATTTGGCCCCATTCACGCCACTCGGCGGCCGCCGAGTTGCAGATGGAATGGAATTCCTCTTCAGCGAAATCCGAGCGCTCTTGGATTCCCATGAACTCACGGGAAAGAGTCACCCAGGCCCCGTGGCTGGTGGAATCGTCCGAAAGGAAAATGCGAGCAAGGACGTCCGCCGCCTTGAGCATCTCCGTGAGTCCCTTCAGCTTGCCTTTGCCCTCAGCCAGATGGGTTGTCTCGTAACTTCGGACCGCATCGCCGAAAGCGTCGGGAAGTCCCCAATCGTTGAGCAGGAAACCAGCGACATTTGAGTGCTCAATTTGGAACAGTTCTTGCTCGCGGGCGTTGACTTGCTCGCCGGACTGCACCTCGCTGTCCGATAGCATCTCGCCATAAGTCTCCGGGTGGACGCTCGCTAGCGCCAATGCCCCTACGTCGCTCAATAGCCCCAAGATGTAGACCTCGGCGGGCACACCGCTACGCATAGCTCGGCTGAGCTGCTGCCCCGCTACCGCACGCGCGAGGGAGAGCGACCAATACGCGTCGTAGTCAAACTCGGCGCAGGCGCCCTCGCGGTTGGCCGAGACCAAAGACAGCCCCAGAGCCACATTGCGAACTGTACGAATGCCCAATCGGATGGTGGCCTCACCGATGGTCGTGATGGGCTCCAGGGCCCCCGACTCTGCGGAGTTGGCAAGCTTGAGCAAGCGCCCAGTCAGCGCCGAGTCAGCAGAGATCGCTTGACCGATGTCTTCGGTGGAGAAGTCATCGCCCTGGGTGAGTTGTAGGATTTGCATGCCCACCCCCGAAGGAGACGGCAACTGGCCGCTGGTTCGGAGCTCTTCGAATGTCTTGTGGATCATGTGGGTGAGACGCTGCCCGGGGGCGTGGGGCGAGTTCAGTTCATGCAGAGCAACGCGGGAAGTGGTGCGTGCTCTCAACTGTTAGCGCGGACTCGAATAATCAGGAAAGCAGGCGGAGGGCATCTTCGAATTCGGAATACGCATCCTGGCAGCGTCCTGACATCGATCGGTAGCTGTCTTGGTTCTCGTTGCGGGCCGCCTCCTCCATGTCCTTGCAGATCTGGCTGAGCAGAACGGCACCCATGTTGGCCGAGGAAGACTTCAGAGTGTGCGCGGCGCGGCGCATGATCTCCAGGTCACCGGTGACCAGAGACTCCTCCATCTCCTTCAAGCGTTTCGGAGAGTCGTCGAGAAACATCTCGACCAGCTCCATCAACAAACCGGGATCTTCCTCACCCCCCAGTTCACGAAGTCCCTCAATGACCTCCGTGTCCAAGACGTTGGGGTCGAAATTAAGGGGGTTCTCAGCTGAGCTCATGGGATTGCAGATGTATCTGTGCGAACGAGTAGGTGGAAGGGCCTCGAGGGCCTGGGGGCTTTTCTGCCCCTCGGCCGCCGGGGACTAGGAGATTCTTCGGGCAGGCCACGGCCTGAACTTTCGGTGATCTCGAACAACTCCAAAGCTTCGTCGATCAATTCAATCCGGCGGCCCAAAAGAGCCGCTGGAGCACAGTGCAATCCCACTGAGCTTGGGCCCCAGGGGGCCGGAATGCCGCCCTGGCCGCCCTATTCGGGGAGACAGAAGAAGAGGACCCCCGTTAGGAGCCCTCCTCGCCACTACAGCAGATGGGGGTCCACCGCCTTGCGTACGGCAGGGGTGTTCATCTTCGAGATCGCCCGAACCTGGATCTGGCGGATCCGTTCCAGGCTGACGCCCATGTGATCCGCTATTTCGGCCAGTGTGTGTTCCTTGACCCCTTCGAGGCCAAAGCGCAAACCGATCACCAGGCGTTCCCGCCCACTGAGGCGCTCAAGGGCCATTTCAACACCTTCTTGTAGACTGACGTCTTCCATGTTGGCCTCGTAGAGCCCAGCGGAGTCGTCCGTCGTCAGGGTGTCTCCCAGGCTCAAGCCTTCGCCCTCGCTGCTGCCGAAGGTCGAATCGATCGAGTGCGTTGAGCGCGAGGCGCCGAGCGCAGAGATGACCACGTTCTCGCCCAGATCCGTTTCCCTCGCGATGGCCTGCACGTCCTGGTCGTTGTTCCCAAGACGTTCCACGGCATCGCGCACGTGCTTCATTGCTTTCTGCAGGTACACCGGAACCCGGACCGTGTTGCCGAAATTGTAGAGGTAGCTACGGAAGGCCTGATTCAACCAGTGCACGGCGTAGGTCCTGAAGAGTAGTCCACGCTTCCAGTCGAAACCGTCGACGGCCCGGAAGAGAACCGAAGAGCCTTCCTGAATCAAGTCCATGCGGCTGACGCGGGTGTGGCTGTAGCGCTCCACATTGATGAGCACCAAGTAGAGGTTGCATTCCACCAGTTCCGTGCGCAGAGCGTGTAGCTCATTCCAGCGCCGAAGCACTTCGCTTGGAATTCCACCGCCCGATCCATCACCGGTTACGCCTTCCAAGAGGCCTTCTTGCGGCAAGCTCGGGGATCGCGCCGAGAGTTCGTTGGGATCAATGTTCGCGCGCTCCAGGGCCCGGTCGAAACGCAGACGTGCGAATTCGATACGGCGTGCCAGTCGAGACTCATCTTCACGGTCCTGCAGGAGGACGCGATCGACTTCGGAACGGAATTGGTCCTCGATGCTGTGGCTGCGGCGTGTACGTTCTGTGCGATGGTCCGAACGCCAGAGCTCAGAGTCTCTGATTTCTAGATCGACGCCAGCGGCATCATAACGATCCGCAAGATCGGCTAGGGCTTGGCCGTAGGACTCGTGATCTTCAGCCATCCGACTCAGTTGCTCGTCGAGGACTTGTTGTTGAAGTTGGGAATGCTTCACAGGGACGATCTCCTTTGTTTGCCCGAAGGCATGAGGTGAGTTTTTGGGGGGGTATAAACTCTTGAGCGAGCGTGTCCGACCGGGTGATTCTTGCGGGTCGGGGAAAGAAAATGCCGGGAAGACAACCTTGGGTAGGGGTACGGCGGAATTCCAGCGGGGGAGCCATTGCTTTCGGGAGTGGGGAGAACACCCGAGAGGCGGAACCCAAGTCAACGCTCGGGGCCACGTCTGAAAGCCGGTTCTTGGGGCAAAGGGGTCTCAGAAAACCCGATTTCATGTGCCGATTGAATCATCGAAACACCCCCAGAATGCGGCTTCTACAGACCCCTACCCTGTGAGGTGTACGGCGCACCCAGAGAACTGTTGGCGGGGAAAACCGGGCCAAAGGAAATGGCAGGGACTCCTGCCGTTCGCCTCCTTAGACACACGCTCTGCCTTCTTGGTTCCCGACTGCTACGAGGGAGATTCGCGCTTGCGTAAAAATTAACCCCAAAGGCTCTCCCTGGGGAGACCCCGGGGGGGGTGGCGCCTTCCGTAATGAAACGGGGGGCGGTCCATTGGACCGCCCCCCGTCTGACTCTCGCGTCCTCATCGGACGCACCTGATGCGCAGGATCAGGTGTTGTGATTGACCACCGCTTGCTCAGGTTCCGCGTAGGTCAACTGGGTCTCGGTGGGGATGAACGGATTGAGGTGATCCAGATCCGCCACCGCACGAATTAGGTGCCGAGCAATCACCATGCGTTGCACCTGGTTCGTTCCTTCGTAGATCTGAAGGATCTTGGCATCACGGAAGTACTTCGCGATCGGATAGTCCTCCATGAATCCGTAACCACCGAAGATCTGCACGGCATCCGTCGCCACCTTCATGGCGTTGTCTGTGGCCAGGCACTTGGCCATGGCAGCCAGCTTGGAGTTGGCGGCGTCCTTGGGGTCACTGTCGATTCCTGCAGCGGCTCGGTACACGAGCCAACGGGATGCCTCGGTCTGCATGGCCATGTCCGCTAGCATCTGCTGCACCATCTGGTGTGAAGAGATGGGTGCCCCAAACTGCTTGCGGCGGTTGGCGTAAACGATCGCAAGGTCGAGGGCGCCCTGGGCGGCCCCCACTGCTTGCGCGGCCACGCCAGGGCGGGCGTAGTCCAGGGTTGCCATGGCGTGCTTGAACCCCAAGCCTGCACGGCCTCCGATCAAGTTGCGCTTTGGCACACGTACGTTGTCGAAGTGAGTTTCCACCACGGGCACGCAGCGAATGCCCATCTTGTCCTCGATTTTCTTGATCGTGAAGCCGGGGGTGCCTTTCTCTACCATGATGGCGCTGATGCGCCGGGACTTGGAGCTCGCATCCGTCACGCAGAAGACGGAGTAGAAGTCCGCCACGCCGCCATTGGTGGTCCACTTCTTCTCGCCATTGATGATGTAGTCATCGCCATCCTTGACCGCCGTCACGGAGAGCCCCTGGGCGTCCGAACCGGCATACTTCTCGGAGAGACAGAATGCCACCATCTTGTCTCCACAGGCGATCTGCGGCAGCCACTCAGCCTTTTGCTCTTCCGTTCCGCCAAGAATGATCGGGAAGGAGCCCAGAGCGTTCACGGCGAATGCCACGCCAAAGCCGGAGTCCGCTCGGGCGAGCTCTTCCGTCACCCTGGCCATGGCGAGAATTCCCGCCGCTGTTCCTCCGTACTTCTTGGGAACGAAGGTCCGGAACAGCCCCGCCTCGGCCACGGCTCGGGCAGCGTCGTAGTTGTATTCCTGGGCCTTGTCATACTTGGCGGCATTGGGGCGGACATGTTCGTCTGCAATCCGGCGAGCGGTGGCCGCAAGCTCATCTGCCTGAGGGCTAAAGACAATGTTCATGGGTACAGCAGTAATGTAGGGATCAAGCTCGGGCACCAAGGGGCGCGCTGTGGGGAGGGGAGTGTACGGCCTCGCTCGCCGCCTGTCCCCCCACAGCCCGC
>JBLIMI010000105.1:0-8666 GCA_047638655.1 Minisyncoccia bacterium
GCTCACGCTCTCCCCTGGCGAAACGCTGGATTGGACCATTCCGGAAACGGCCGGAGAGTCCTTGGTGCTTACCTATCGCCCACGCTGGGAGTTCATCACCGAGTTCCAGGGCACCCTTGAAGCGGTTGTTTCTGTGGACGGAATAGCGATGGACACGCAAGCCTTGGCCGTGCCAGGCATGACGTTTGGTCTTCGTCGTCAACTTGAGGTGCGCGCGGGACAGCGCCTGCAATTCAAAGCCGAAACTGCAGAGGCTGAAGCGCCTCTGTTTGTCAATGCTCCGCGCCTCGTCTTCGACGACTTGCGCATCGAGCTGAAGAGCGAGCGACCCAGAACACGGGCTACGCGCGAACAACCCAGCCTGCTCTTCATCACCGTCGACAGCTTACGTTCCGACCGGCTCTCCACTTACGGCTATGGCCGGCGCACGAGCCCCAACATTGACGAGCTCTCCCGCAAGGGCACCCTGTTCGAGAGCGCCTTCTCCACGTCGAGTTGGACTTGGCCATCGACGGCATCCATTTTGACGGGCCTTGCCCCCGACGACCACGGCCTGCTCTCCGCCGCGGACGCCCCGCTGGCACCCGCCGTGGAAACCCTGGCCGAAGCCCTGCAAGCCCAAGGATTCTCGACGGCGGCCATTTCAGGCAGCCCGCATGTCAGCCCCAAGTTGCTCTTCGATCAGGGCTTCGAGAGCTTCGACACAGCCACCATGACGCGCAAGAGTGAAGACTTGATCGCTTCCATCGAAACGCGACTGGGCCAGTTGGCGCGCACACGGTTTTTTCTCTACGTGCATCTCACGGATCCGGAAGCGCCCCGCATCCCCCTCGCAGAAATCAACCCGGGAATGCCTTCCGAAGACGAGCCTTCAAAAGCGCAAGAATACGAGGAAGAGGCACGAACGGAGACCGAGCCAGACCTCTTGGTCGTGGCAACGCAGCGACTGTACGCGGGTGAAGGTCGCGACCAGTCGGGCGAACCCCGCACGGAGCACGTCCTCTCGCCGGAGGAACAAGAGCAATTGCAAATGCAGTACGACGCGAGCGTCGCCATCGCCGATCAGTACGTGGGTCAGATCCTGATGCACCTTGTGGCGCTCAACTTGCAAGACACCACGGTCGTAGTTCTCACCAGCGATCACGGTGAGGAACTGCTCGAACGTGGGTACCTGGACCATGGACACGGCATTTATCGGGAACAAGTCCAAGTCCCCTTGATCCTGACAGGGCCTGGTATTGCCCAGGGTCTGCGCATCGAAACGCCGGTCTCCAATCGGCACATTGCCCCGACTCTGGCCCGCCTCTTTGGAACGACCCTGGGCACGCTAGCTGACGGGTTGGACCTCCTCGAGCCGGGTTTCGAGTCCCCTGGAGTTGTCTACCAATCCTCCCGCGGGAGGTGGCTCGACCGGCAAGGATTGGAACTTGTGGGGCTGCGCCATAACGACTTTGTGTTGCAGCGACTGCCGATGGTTCCGCTACTGGGTACCGCGCTTAATGAGGAGACTGCATTTCGTCTCTTCGCACAACAGGCCGACCCCGAGGAAGGAACCGACTTGTCCCCGGCTCCCAATTACTTGGATCGGGCCCGCGACATGCTCGAAGAACTTGAGCAACGGCAGAATCGCTGGAGAACAAACCGACGGGCCCGCGAACTGAGGAGCCAAGAGTGAGGCGCATCTTCATTGGCGACATTCAAGGTTGCGCGGCCGAGTTGGATGACCTACTCGTAGAAGTGCAATTCGACCCTGCGCTCGATGAGTTGCACCCCGTAGGCGACTTGGTCAACCGTGGCCCGGATTCTCTCGGTGTGTTGCGACGCTTGCGAGACTTGGACGCGGGGGGCGTTTTGGGCAATCACGACGTGCACACGTTGCGACGTGCGCGGGGAGACCGGGGCCCTGGCAAGCGCGACACCCTCGACAAATTGTTCGCCGCGGAGGATGGCCCTGAGTTGCTCGAGTGGCTCTCGCGCCGCCCCTTGGTGCGCGCCTGGGAGGACATCGTTTGCGTTCACGCCGCGCTTTCACCAACCGCAGCCGATCCCGTGTCCGCCCTGCAGGGACTGGACCCCCTGGGCAAGAGCCCCGAGGTCTCGTTTGCTATCAGTGCGCGTTACTGCGACGCCGAGGGCCAGCGCCCGCTCAAGGATTGGCCCCCGCCCGAAGCTCCCTTCGTCGCCTGGTACAAGCACTGGCAAACGCGAGTCAATGAAAACCGAACAGTGGTCTTCGGGCATTGGGCCCGCAATGGTCTCGTGCTGGAAGAGCGTGTGCGCGGTCTCGACACCGGTTGCGTTTGGGGCAAGCAGTTGACCGCGTGGATTGCGGAAGAGGACCGCATCGTTCAAGTCTCCGCCGCGCGGGCCTACTCGCCGACGTCCTTGCCAAAGGGCCCCGGGCGCGAGTGAAGTCCGATTCCGGCCCAGGCCGCGGCCACGCCGCCAATCAGTCCAGCAAGATGCATCTCCCAGGAGACCCCTCCTTGCCCGGGTAGCACACCCACGATCACTCCCCCATAGAGCAGAACGGTCAGGGCGGCCACGAAGAAGGAAGTCCAACTGCGCGACAGAAAGCCGTAGGCCACGAGGTAGCCAAAGTAGCCGAGCACCAGCACGCTAGCTCCCAAATGAAAGGAGGGCCGTGCAAAGGCCCAGACGAGTGTGCCACCGATCCACTGGATGGTGAGCGTCACGCGCAGGAAGGTCCAGGGTCCGTGGGTCAACACCAACCAACTGAGCACCAAGAGCGGCACACTGTTGAGCGCCAGGTGCCTGGCGTCCACGTGGATGTAGGGTGCGAAGAGCACACCACGCAAGCCTTCCCGGGTGCGGGGCAAAATCCCCCACAGGTGGAAGCTGTGATCGTTCAACAGATTGACCAACTCGATGCCCCACAGAAGGCCCAAGAAAGTGACGCAGACGGCGGCGCGGTCGCGGATGGCATAAGGCGGATCGGTCATCGGGGGGATACGTTAGCGTATCCGTGCCCTACCCCCCAATCCGTCGCCAAACGTCCGACTGCAACAATCCTTCGGGATCGAGCTCGCGTTTGAGTGCACGGAAGGCATCCAGGCGTCCGGGCGGGTAAAAACGCTCCACATCCTGGGGCCGCAGCACCAAGTCTTTGGCGAAGTAAAACTTGCCGCCGCCAGCGAGGACAATCTCGGTCAACTCATGGCAATGCTTCCAGAGTGCCTCCCGGCGCTCAGGACGCACGCGGAAGTCCAGCGCAAAGCTCCAGCCATCCAAGGCATGGGTCAACCAGAACGGGTCAGGCTTGTGGCGCTTGAGGACTCCGAGGTACGGCGTGAAACCCCGCTTGTGGCAGAGCTTCAGAATGTCGCTGTAGACCTCGTGAGCCGTCTCGTTCGGGACGAAAGGCTGATACTGAATCAGTCCCCGTTTCTCACGGCGACCGTAGGCCCACTTCCAGTTGGGCACGAAGTCGAGCAAGAAGTTAAACCCGGCGTGGGACTGGATGTGCCCGCCATCCATTTGCTCGACACGACCGGCGTGGTACTTGGCGAGGTTGACCATGCGCATACCGAAATCGTGATTGAAGAGGTAGAGCCCTCGCCACACCTGATCCTTGGGCAAGACTCCAAAAATCGAGGAGGGCAGATCTTGGTGAGCCAAGGTCAAGGAACTCCCAGGGTCTGGATCACGCCCTTTCGGCAAGTAGTGGGCTTCATGAATCAAACCGCGGCCCAACCCGTCGCCCGCAGCAAAGCAATCAACCCAACCAACGAGGTAGTCTGCGCTGTGCTTCTGCTCCTCGAAGTAGGTCATCATTTCACCCAGGTTGCGGGTCGAGATGCCACGCACCTCGATGTCGCCGGAGTGGATCCGATGGGTCTTCAAGCGAGCGCGACTGAAGGTCCCGAGCATGCCCATGCCCCCGATGGCCGCATGGAAGAGGTCGCTGTTTTGCTCGCGACTGCAAGTCCGCACTTCGCCCGAGGGCAAGACCAGATCGAAGTCCAAGGTGTTGTCGCCCCAGGTTCCCACTTTGAAATTGTTCTTGCCGTGGATGTTCATTCCCAGGGCACCACCGGTGGTGGGAAACATCGTTCCCGAGCAAACTTTCGGCCAGAAGCCCCGGGGCAAGAGGTACTTCCAGAGTTGTTCCAGGGTCACCCCCGCCTCCACCTCGATCACCCCGCTGGATGAATCGAATTGGAGGATTCGGTTCATGCGGGTCAGGTCGAGGACGTGACCTTGAGAATTGCAAGACGGATCCCCGTAGCTGCAACCGGTTCCGCGCAACGTGAGCGGAACACCATCTCGGCGGGCAGCGTCATAGGCGGAGCCAATTTCTTGCACGCTCTCAGGCCGCAGCACTCGGCTGTGGCTACCGACAGCCATGCCCCAGCCTTCCACGTACTCGTAGGAAGTGCGCACGCCCCGGTCATCGCTTTGCGGGTCCCCCATGGAAGTCAGATGTTCAACTTGCGGAAGACGAACGAAGGGATGCAACGAATGATCGTCATCATGCACCACCACTGTCGAGGAACGTATCGCACCTGAGCACCGGAGCGGGCTGCCTTCAAAATTTGCGACGCAGCTTCTTCCGCGGAGATCAGCCAAAAGAGGCCGTCCATACCACTCGTCATCTGGGTGTCCACGAATCCCGGTTTGATCGTCAATACATGCACACCACTCTCCGAGAGTCGGTTGCGCAGGGATTCAAAGTACGTGTTCATGGCCGCTTTGGTCGTCCCGTACACCGGCGCGCCGCGCCGTCCTCGATCGCCAGCCACGGAGGAAATGCCGACCAGGGTGCCCGAACGTTGGAGCCGGAAGTAATTCGCCACCGGATTGCACCAGGCGATCATTCCCGCCAAGTTGACCTGCAGCATGGCGAGGTCTTTCTCGGTATCAAACTCGGTGGGTTCCACCTTCGGCATGATGCCGGCCGCGAACACCACCAGGTCAAGCCCCCCGAGTTCGCGTACCAGCTCCTCAAAGAGCTCTGGGACTTCTGCGATTTGACTCACATCATGGGTGCGCACGTGAATGGCGCCGCCGGTAGCCTTCACACTCTGTTCGCAGCCAGCCGCCAATTCAGCGAGCTTGTCCGAACGGCGTGCGATGGCCCCCACTGAGTAGCCTTCTGCGCAGAGTTGCCGCACGACGGCAGCCCCCATGCCCGAACTGGCGCCAATCACAATGGCGCGACGTTCGTCGGTGGGAACGCCGGGCAGAAAGGGTGCGGTGGCGACCTGGGTCGCTGGGGAGTCGTGGCTCGCGCTCATCGGGGAATGGTGAAAGTGATTCGGTGATCGAAGGCGGACGCCCAAGTATCGTCAGGGAAGCCGCCAATCCCAAGCACGGGCTGGGGATCAAGCTAGGAACTCTGGGGAAGGCTGGCGGGAATCCCACCCCGGACCACGTTTTTTCGGTACCAGTAATAGGCGTAACACGGGTGCCAAAGACTCCAAGCCATGGAGATCGTCAACCCCCAGGCCACCCCGACGGTCGGATAGGACCAGGCCAAGTAGGCGATCAGGGGCAAATTGATGAGCGCCCCGACGATGGAGACGAGGATGCCCACGTGCAGGGTGTCGGTCACGAGATAGAAGGTCCCGTTGGCGATCGAGAAGGAGAGCAAGACAAACCCAGGAGCCAGGATCCAGCAAATCGTGCCAATGGGTTCGTGGTAGTTCGGGGGAAGAACCCGCTCCACGATGAAAGGCAAGAGCGGCAAGAACAAGAGAATGCCCACACCGATGGTCAAGCCACTGAAGAGGCTGGTGCGAAAGTAGGCAAGACACATCTTGCGCATGTTCTTGGTGCCCGCCAGATTGGAGAAGAGCGGCAAAGCCGTGCGACTGATGGCCTGCATGAACATCATCGGAACGTTCATGATGCGCTGGGAAATACGCAAGTAGGCCACCCACGAGGAGGACCCGAAACGTTGGAGCAACAACGCCGGCAAGATCTGCATGCCGAGGGCGTTGAGGTTTTGCACGGCGCCCATACGAACGCCCACGGCGATGCCTTTGCGCAAAGGCACGCGTCGCACGTGACTCAAGATCTCTCCGGGACTCGGGAGCAGTTCGGGGTGTTGCTTGCACTCCTTGATGTAGAGTGCAAAGGCGATCAGGGAGCCCAGCGCAGAGGCCGTCAACTGGGCGATCACCGGCCCGCGCAAGTCTCCCGTGAGCAAGGCTCCGAGGAGCACCAGGTAGACCCGCACAAACTCGAAGGCGTTGTCCGATTGAGCGAGGGGCAACATACGGCGTGTGGCCTGGAACCCCGCGCCGGTGACCACGCGCGGCAAGTCGAGCAGCGGGGTGAAGGCGAGAACCACTGCGTAGAACCCCACTTGCGGGCTCGCGTGCAAGATGTTCTCTGCAGCCCAAGGCAAGACAAGGAAGCCCACGCCTCCCACCAAGACCCCAAGCACGGCGTAGGCTTTGAACAGGTAAGCGAGCCAGTCGATCGCCCCCTCTCGATCCTTGCTCGCGAGTGCCGCTGAAACTTTGCTGACCGTGACTTGAACCAAGCCCAGGTTCACCAGGAACCAGAGGAACGAGTAGAGCGAAATCGCCACATAGAATTCCCCCTGGCGCTCGGGCCCGAGCAAGTAGGCGAGCCCTACCGCAGAGAGAATATTCCCGAGGGACACAAACATGGCGCCCGCTTGCAGGGTCCCCGTGTCCCGCAAGAACTTACTCTTGACGATCCTCTTGATCTTTTCGAGTGCTCCCATGTCCCGCTACGTGCTGTCCTAACGCCCGTTCGGCACGAACAACACGTCCTGCACCTTGTCCATGTTTGACAGATCCACTTCCCCGTAGCCCATGGCGTAGATTTTTTCGAGCACAGCCATCTGATCGTTCCAGAACGGGTGGTAGCTCTCGCTCATCAGCTCGGCAAGGATCACAGGTTTAGGATCACAGCGCTCAAGGAAACCGAGCATGCCCTGGAGCACGCGGTAGTCGAATCCCTCGGTGTCCGTCTTGATGAAGTGCACGAACTCGATGCCGTTGGCGGATGCATAGTCATCAAAGACCTCGAGCCGAATCTCTTCTTCCACGTGATCCGGTTCTTCGATCACCTCGGACACGTCCCGGGTGTCGTACATCAGTTCATGCACGAGCGAATTGCCCCCCGGGTTGTAGCGCGCCTTGTAGATCGTGGCCGTGCCTTTCTCATGCGCCAGCGCGAAGGGTTCCAGGGTCACACGCTCATCCCCCACAAAGCGCTTCGCGCAACGCGCTCGCATCTCTTGAACGGGCTCGAACAGGTAGCCTTTGGCCCCGGGTCGGCGCTGCAGAAGCGCTTCGGAGAAGAGTCCGATGTTGGCCCCCACATCCACGAAAATCAGGTCCTCGGGCAGCAGGTGCCAAATCTTCTCCAGGTCACCGGCGATCGTTTTGCGGTGCTTGGCCTCCCACTCGGCAAGGTTGGCTTGCTCGACCCCACGGCCGGTCAAGCGGCGCAAGAGGCCATGAAAGAGGGGGATTCGCATGATCGGTGAGGAGGGGAGCCCGGGCACGGGGTGCAGTTGTTATCGGCACGTTTTGGAACGACTCTCAACCCTGGGGAGAGTCTACTGCGGATTTTCGCGACGAAAACCACACTCTTGCCAGTCAGTCCCAAAAGGAGCCTTGAGAGTGCCTTCAGACGGGGTTTTTCTCTGGTTGCCTAGCCGCCCAGACCACGGAAGCGAAAACGATTCCTCCACCGAGCCCCTGCAAGGGACCGAGAGCTTCCCCCAGATAGATCCAGACAAAGAGCGCGGCGAAGATCGGCTCTAGCGCAAAGATAATCGCAGCCAGTTCGGCCGAGACCCGCGCCTGGCCCCAGGTCATCAAGGCCAATGCCAGGCTGGTGCAGACAATTCCCGTCACCCCTACCCCGAGCCAGAGACCTGGCCACTCTTCCGGCAGCTCCAGTGGCACTACCCCCAGAGCCAATCCACAGAGCAAAGCGACGCCAAAAATCTGTCCGCTGGCGACGATCAAGAGCGGCGTCCGACGGGTGATGGACTCCAACACCAAGATTCCGAGCGCAAAGAAGAAGGCCGAAACAAAGGTCAGGCCATCCCCGAGGTTTGGCCGCAAGTCGCCGCCTGGTGCGAGCACCAAGGACACGCCCAACACCGCAAAGATGGATCCAAGCAAGTGCACGCTGGACGGTGCACGACGCTTCCACACGGCTGCGAGCAAAGGCACCATCGGAACGGACAACATGGTGATAAACGCACAACGACTGGGCGTGGTGTATTGCAGGCCGATGCTCTGTAGGTAAAAGCCACAAAAGAGCACGGCGCCCAAAGAGAACGCTCGCCCCCAGGCAGCGCTCCCAGCTTGACGGGTGGCCTCACGCAAGGCTCCGGCCAGTGGCAGGAAAGCCAGGCTCGCCAACCCAAAGCGCAGAAACAGGAAGTACAACACCTGCCCCTGGCTGCGCCCATCCACGGCTTCGCCCACGAGTGGAAAGGAGACTCCCCAAAGCGCGGTGACCACCACCAAAGCGATGGCGCCGCGCGTGCGGTCGCGAATCACGCCCGGCTGAACGGGCTGCCTTCGAAGCGTTCCACGGCAGAACGGAATTCGAGGTCGGTTGGCGTTTTGCTGCGTGTGGCAGCATCCCAGGAAACGAGTAGAACCGCCGCTTCCACCAGGACCTGTCGACTCTCTGGTTCACAGATG
>JBLIMI010000106.1:0-8609 GCA_047638655.1 Minisyncoccia bacterium
AGACTTTCAAACGTTCCATGTTCGAACTGACTTCAATGGCCTGGTGGTTGCCCTTGAGCACGACCAAGTATCGTTGATTGACCAGACCAATCGAGGACATCGAGCGACGGTTGCCCTCCGTCATGACGTCGGCCTGCGCAGTGTAGTTGGAGTCATCGGGGTGTCCGATCAAACTCATCGTGCGCTGGAAGAGCGGATTGGCCATGTGGCGCGCCACCACGTGCTGCCCGTCCTTCTCGATCACGCGCCACTTGATCTTGGCACCCAGCCAGTGGGCCGGAGGGAAACTCCAGGAAGCGGGCTTGCCCATGTCGAGCTTGTAGCCCTCGAAGTCGTCCGCCCAGGGCAACGTCGGAACGGCGCGCACGCGAGCCACGCCGCTCAGGTCCCCGAAGGAAGCCTTGACGGTCCCCACGCCCGTGCCGTTGGCACCCACAAAAGGCGGCGTCTCGATCGTCACGTCGGCGCTGGCAAGCTCGTCAATCAGACGACCGGCAGCATCCAGGCGGCGAACACGGAAGGGCGCCAGGTCGCCGGCGCGATAGGTCACGTCCGCGGGCACGAGTTGCAATTGCGTAGGGTCCCCAATCTCGTTCTGGGCCGGGTCGGGCCAGCTAGGAGCACCGTCGCTCGGGCGGCCGAAGCAGTACAGGCGTTCGGTGGTGTGAACGAAGATGCGTCCGCCGGCGATGGCCGGTGCGCCCAGGCAGCTGCCCGCCAATTGATCTTTGTCAAGAACCTCCAAGCCCTCGGGGCTCGGACGCACAATGAAGAACGTGCCGTTGTTCATCGGCACGTAGAGCTTGCCGTCCGCGGCCAAAGGCGAAGCGTGCAATTGGTCCGGTGCCAATTTTTCGTGCCACAGTTCGTGGCCGGTGTTGGCGTCGAGCGCCACCAATTCCCCGGTCTGGGTGGTCTGGTAGACCGTGTCTCCGACAAGCACCGGCGAGCTTGTGAACGCCACCAATTCGTTGCGCCACTCTTCCGCAACGGGTGCGAGCACTCCGTCCTCCGCCGGGGTCGCGCCCAACTTCAAGGAAATCATGCGGCCGATGGTCGAGCTGTCCAGGTTCTCTTTGCCGTGAATCACGATCAGATTCTCGCCGTGCAGCAGAGCGGATGAATTCACGCCACCCACGGCCAGAGGGAAGCGCCACTGGGGCGTGCCGGTCAAGGCGTCCACACAGACCACGTGGCCTCCACCAAGTCCTGCGTAGAACACCGTGCGTCCATTGCGTTCCTCGACAACGGGGAAGGAGAATGAACTGTCTTTCGGAGGTCCGCCGGGGGTGCTACCCCAGACCACGTCCCCGCTGTGCTTGTCGAACGCGAAGAAGCGATCGCGGGCGGGTCCCATGACCTTACCCCAGCCCGCAAAAATGCAGTGAACGATGACGAGATCGCCAACCACCAGGGGGGCGCCGATGCGTCCGTTGGGAAAGCTAAGCCGCCCCAGGGTCTCCATCAAGGAGAGTTCCCAGAGCATCGCGCCCTCCGCCGTGAAAGCGTGCAAGAGACCGGCACCTGTCATCGCGAACACATTGCCCGTGGCCGGGTCGATGGTCGGGCTGCCGATGGCGTAGCGGCTGTAGATCACGTCCGAGAGAAAGTCCGAATTCCGGTGCTCCCAAAGCCTCTCGCCTGTGGCCTCGTCGAGGCAAACGAGCAGTTCTTGCAGTTCAGGACCCGTGCCCTCGTAGCCCAAAGCAAAGACGCGGCCATTCGCGACCACCGGAGTGCCCCGACCAGACAACTCGTAGGACCACAGATGGTTTTCGCCTTCGAGGGTCAACGAGTCGATCAAATCCGTCTCCGGCGAGGTTCCGTTTTGATCGGGGCCGCGCCAACTCAACCAGCCGCGAAGTTCGCTGGCGGCCATTTGGCTCTGGGCGGCTCCAGCATTGAAAGCGTCCTGGGGGGAGTTATAAGCGGCGAGGAACGCCAACGACGCGGTCCACACCCAGCACTTCATGACTATTTTCATTCTCGATTTTCGCGCGTCCAGACACAGTCCAAGGATGGTTCTTAGGCCGAGTACAATAACAGTCTGGCCTAGGAGAGCCCGCAGAATATGGACCCTGCGCAGCCATTTTATGCCTCTCGCTGGTTCCGCTGCTGCCATCCAAACGCGGTTCATACGCAAGGCCCTGGAAAGCCAGCTGCCCACGCCGCAGTTCGCGAAGCTGAGAGTCACAGAAAAGCGCTGAATCCCGCTCGATCAAGACCGCCAACTCTCCGGCCGATCAATCGAGCCCCATGAACGGCCCGCCGTGGGGCAGCGGTTCGGGGATCGTCGCGAACTCGGAGACCGCCGCGAAGAACGGATCGAAATCGCGGTCGAGATCGCCGATCAGGCAGTCCGTCAAATCCGAGCGGAAGTCCGGGAAGCGCTGCAGAAAGTTGCCGAAGTTGAAGTCTCCGTCGTAGAACGCATAGACCAGTCGCCGCATGGGCTCCACTTGGCGTCGGAAGTGCTCCCCGTAGGCCTCGAAGCGCGCAGCCGATGTGTCTCCCGCGGCGAGAGCAGCGTCCACAGCATCGGCGGCCATCACTCCACTCCACAGAGCGAAGTAAATGCCCGAAGAGAAGACCGGATCAAGGAATGAGAAGGCGTCGCCCGCCAGCACCAGACCATCCGCTGCGCAATGCTTGGAGCGGTAGGAAAAGTCGCTGGTGACACGGAAGTCCTCCACTCGGCGACCTGTAAGCAAGCGCTCGCGAATCCACTCCTGGAGCTGCACCTCACGCTCAAAAATCTCTTCGGAGGAGCCCTTCTCGCGGTAGAGGTATCCCTTGTCCGCCACCAACCCCACGCCGACGATGTCGTTCACCAACGGGATGTACCAGAACCATCCTTTCTCGGGCAGATAGGCGATGGTGGTGGTGCCCTCGTCCACGCCTTCGTCGCGCAAGGCTCCCTTGTAGTACGTCCAAATCGCGTGCTTGTGCAGGGTGCGGTCTCGCACGCGCCAGCCCTGATTCACTTGGGAGAACGTGTCCCTACCGCTCGCATCGATGGTGATCGGCGCGCGTAGGAGGACCTCATCCCCATTCTCCCTAAGAGCACGCACTCCGCTCACCGCCCCCTGTGTAGCAGCACCAGCGGGGACGTCCCTCAGGAACTCCTTGACCGTGGTCCCAAGCAGTAGTTCGGCGCCCTTTTCCTGAGCATTGTTGCGCAACAGTTCGTCAAAGTCCTGACGCACAACCTGCCAGGTGCGCGCGCACGCGTGGTCCGTGTGGTCGAAGAAGTAGAAGGGCTTGGAGACGCGGCCACTCTGTCCAGCGAACTGGACGCTGTGCTTGGGGATCACGAACCCCGACTTGTCCAGGCGTTCAACCAATCCCAGGCGCTCGAGGGGATACCAGCAGAAAGGAATCATGGATTCCCCAACACTGTAGCGCGCACTCGCGTTGCGTTCGACGAGGGCCACCCGTCGGCCCTTTTCAGCCAAAATGGCTGCCGCCGATGCGCCCGCCGGGCCTGCGCCAATCACGATGGCGTCGTATTGTTGCTCAACTATCATAGGATTCCCGATCCGCACTCGGATCGAGGGCGCATGCGGTGGAACACTCTATCAGAGGCTTTCCTTCCGTCGCAACTCCCTGCGCTGGCGGCTCCCCGGTTTTTCCTGCTCTAACCAACTCCGTCGCTCTGCCCGAGACGCGGCGCACGGGCCCGTTCCTGTCCAACTACCCGGCCGTGGCCATTCGTCCACCATTGCGCCCATTTCAAAACCCGTAGAGTGGGCCGATGTTGGCAGCTACCGCTTCACTCCCAGTGGTTCCAGTGGTTCCAGTGGTTCCAGTGGTTCCGGTGGTTCCGTCAGATCTGGGCTGGTCACCCGCGTGCACAACGCGTTCAGGCTGGGCAGCCCCTCAAATGGAATAATAAATTGCGCAGCGCGCGAAGGGTTTCGTCCCTTGGCCACACAGAGACCCGGACACCCTTCCCGATTCTCGCAAGGAGGAGGCGAAGCGCCCCAAACCAGGGCGCAATGCTCCTGCGGCGCATCCAACTCACAAATGAACCATGAAGCATCTCTCGATCCTCCTCGCCTGCGCGTCGCTGGCCTCCCATGCTGACGCCCAGGAAGCGAGCAGCCTCGGCGCCGACCTGGCCACATTCGACAAGGTCTGGAAAATCGTGGACGAACTGCACTTCGACGCCGAGCACAACGGGGTCGACTGGGACGCAGCCCGGCTCGAGTATCGACCTCACGCGGAGGCGGCCGAGAACCGTCAAGCCTCCCGGGAAATCATCAACGAGATGCTGGGGCTACTCGGGCAGTCCCATTTTGCGCTGATCGCTCAGGAAGAGTTCGGGGACGGCGATGAGAATAGCCCGACAGGAACGCTTGGCTTCGACGTGCGCGTGCGCGGCGACGAGGTCTGGGTGAACCGCGTGGAGCCGGGGTCGCCGGCCAACGTGGCCGGCGTGCGCAGGGGCTGGAGCCTGACCGCGATCGATGGCGAATCCACGGGCGACCTCCTGGCTGCCGCGCCCAAGGAGCCGACACGGCGACCCGAAACCGCCCACCGCAGCGTGCTCCTGTCCTGCATCGACGGGCCGGTCGGGAGCAACGCGAGCTTCACCTTCGAGAGCGGTACGGGCGACATCATTGACCCTATCGAGCTGAAGCGGGTCGAGCGCGACGCTCTACCGTTCGACGTCCCCGGGTTGCCACGCTTCTACCTCACCATGCGCGCAGAGCGTCGCGAGCGCGGCGGCCACAGCATGGGGGTGCTGCGTTTCTCCAACTGGCTTACAGGGATTGAGAAGGAGATCAATGCGGCTCTCGACGCCATGGCAGGTTGCCACGGTGTGGTCTTGGACCTGCGCGGGAACACGGGGGGCGACGGGCTGATGGCCATTCGCGTGGCGGGACATTTCTTCGACCAGCCAACCTCCCTCGGTACCCAAGTGGCACGCAGGGGCAACTTCGAATACACCGTTGGGCCCCGCGGGATCGCTTTGCTAGGTCCGCTGGTCATCCTCACCGACGAGACCACCGGGAGCGCTTCCGAGATCTTTGCTGGCGGCATGCAGGCCCTTGGACGCGCACGAGTGATCGGAGAGGCCAGCACGGGGGCGGCCCTGCCGGCTCGGCTCACCCGACTCCCCAGCGGCGACTTCCTGCTGCATGCCATCGGGGACTTTCTGACCGCCGACGGTGAGTCGATGGAGGGCGGCGGCGTCCAGCCAGATCAGGTGCTACCCGTGCGACGCGCCGACCTGCTAGCCGGCGTGGATGCGCCCCTCGAGGCGGCGCTTGATTGGATCGCGGAGCAGGCCGAGCGCTAGCCCAACAGTCCCTCGTGAGCCCCTTGGAGGGAACCTCCAAGGGGCCCTCGACTCGCTGCCCTAAGAGTCGTTCGGGTGCACGCTTGTGCGTCCAATCACTATGCGCGCAGGGTGCTGCCGCAGCCGCCGGTTACGGATCGAGCCTTCAGCGCGTTGAAATTCGATAGCACCATTCGGACCACGGGGATGAAGTTGGATGGGGGCACCAAAGCCTGGCATTCCGGAACATCTGCGCACCTAAGGTCGTCCCGCAGGGCTTTGTGCTTGTGGGACCCAGAAACGGGGCGTATGACTAGCGCATGCAGCTTGAGCAAGTGTGCGGCGTGACAACAATGAAAGAAGAGTGCGTTCCGAGTACCTCACGATGAGGGTTTGGCGACTGTTCTTGGCCTTGCTATTCGTTGCACTCGTGACACCCGTCGCGCTGGCACACGGTGTGGACGACCTCACGCGTCGTTTTCTTGAGCAACTGACCGGTACGGCGATTGTGCCGTTCATCTATCTCGGCGCGAAGCACATGCTGACGGGCTACGACCACATCCTGTTCCTCGTCGGCGTGATCTTCTTCCTGTTCACCACGCGAGAAGTTCTCCTCTACGTAAGCTTCTTCACGATCGGACACAGTCTGACCCTGATGAGTGGCGTGCTTGGAGGCATCGCAGTCAATGCGTACTTGATCGACGCCATCATAGGCCTCTCGATCGTCTACAAGGGCTTCGACAACTTGGGCGGGCTGAAGCGAGTGCTCGGGTTCCAGCCTAGCACGGCGGGCGCGGTGCTCATCTTCGGCCTCTTCCACGGACTCGGGCTCGCGACAAAGCTCCAAGAATTTGCCATCCCGACGACTGGACTGGTCGCGAATCTTGTGGCGTTCAACGTGGGCGTCGAGCTTGGGCAGTTCACCGCCCTCGCCTGCGTGCTGCTCGTTTTTGCCTTTTGGCGGCGGCATCCCAGCTTTGTCAAACACGCCTGGACTGCCAACGTCCTCTTGATGAGCGGCGGGTTGCTGCTCATTGGCTACCAACTCTCCGGCTACTACGTTTCGAAGGTTTGATCCATGGTCGATTTCACTGTGCCCACCCAACCGTCCCTAGCCAGCCTCGTGAAGGCCGTGGCGATCGCATTTGTGATCGCAGCGCTGCTGCTCGTGCTTGTGGTCCTGCCCGCCGAACGCAACATCGACATCACGGGATTCGGCCACGCGATTGGGCTGACGGCGCTCTCGGCACCACCGACTGAGGCTGAGGCGCAGCCCGCGCCGAAGGACTCGACGGCGGCTGGAGCTAAAACGGAGGACCGGACCGACATTGAAATTCCCCCGAACAGTGGCCTGGAATACAAATTCTATATCGTTGAAGGGGAGCCGTTGAAGTTCGACTGGAGCAGCGACTCCGGCGAACTCTTCTATGACTTTCACGGGGAGCCCAAGGGCGCCGCCAAGGACGTTTTCGAGAGCTTCGCTGCCGGAACCGCGTCGGGCGCCAAAGGCACCCTGACCACGCCGTTCGAGGGCACGCACGGCTGGTACTGGAAGAACAGGGGCACGGAGCCTGTGCATGTGACGCTGGTCACATCCGGGCGCTACGAAGTGCTTGGACTCCGCTAGCTGCAGGGATACGCCGCCGCTTCGGCCGCCGTCGGTTACAGATCAGGCCCGAGACCTACCTCATTCTAATCGTAGCGCCGTGAAGGTCGGCACCAAGCGGACCATTGCTTCGGAATGCCGAGTAGGGGACACGCTGACCGCACCCGTCGCCTTCAGTCGCCTAGCCTTGCCGTCGTACCATTTCATTGATCCACTTGGGCCCGAAGGGCGGGGTGCAACCTTTCGATGGCGGGTAGTCTCGAAAGACATCTAGAGCCTCGCCAATCGTGAGAGTGCGCTTGCGGAGTTTCGGAAAGTGAATTCCGATCTCGGCGAGGCACGTGTTCATGTTTTACTGCGCCTCTGGTGTAGCCTTGATCTGCGACCGGGACACGAAGTTCACAACGCAGTTCAAGCGTCTGCTGATCTCTCCTTGGTGATCGGAGAGCATCCGACAGTGGGTGAGTCGGCCATAACCTCGCCCCCAACACCGCATGCCAGGAGACCTCTGGGCACAACGAAACGCCCCCGTCAACCGGAAGTGTTCATTAGTTGCCGCTCGTGTCTAGAGAGGGCTCCCGGGCGCGAATGGTTCTGCGAACTCGCGAGAACAGAGTGAATCAGTTTCTTGATGCCTAGATGCCACGCTCTCGGTTCGAAGAACCGTCCGGGTCGGTACCGAGCGGGACTCGCACTCGGTTGAGGTGGCGCCGATGTCTCGAGCCGCGGAGTTAAATCGCAACCTTCCAGCTAAGAACTGAAAGGCCAGCGCCGGCTGAGTTAGACTCACGCCGACATGACGCTCGCCACCGGCCAGACCCTCTCCTTCTACGAAATCCTCGGTCCCCTCGGAGCCGGAGGGATGGTGAGGTCTATCTGGCGAAGGACACGCGGCTCGATCGCGAGGTGGCGATCAAGGTGTTGCCCGAGGAACTCGCCGACGACGAGGAGCGCTTGCGGCGTTTTGATCGCGAGGCCAAAACGCTCGCCTCGTTGAATCACCCGAACGTTGCTGGGATCCACAATATCGACCAGCACGGGGACACGTGCTTTCTGGCCATGGAGCTCGTCCCCGGTGAAGACCTCGAAGAGCGCTTGAAGCGCGGAGCCCCGCCGCTCGACGAAGCGCTCGATGTCTGCCGGCAGATTGCCGAAGGGCTCGAAGCCGCTCACGAAGCCGATGTCGTGCACCGCGATTTGAAGCCGGCCAACGTGCGCATCACCCCCGAGGACGTGGTCAAGATCCTCGACTTTGGGCTAGCCAAACCGATTGGCCCGAAGGCGCGCCAGAGCGGCACCACTGGCGCGCAATCAGACAGCATTTTGGTGACGTCCGAGGGCATGATCCTGGGCACGCCAACGTACATGAGCCCAGAGCAAGCGCGCGGGAATCCAGTGGATCGTCTTCTATCAACACCCGAACAGACCCCGGGACTTGAACCAAGACGGACACCGCCCGCCGATCCTCTTGGTCGCCCCGATGCTCGTCTCCAAACTGGCGGACGCGATCTGGTCGATCTCCGCAGGAGGTGAATCCTCCAGCACAGAAGACTCCTCGACGCGCGTCAGCAGTTGGGAACAGCTGTCCCAGAATGCCCAGGTTGAGCAAGAGAGCCGCGCCAATGTCCGAATCCTCCTGGTTGAGGACAACGTGACCAACCAAGTGGTGGCCAAGGCGATGTTGCGTCGCCTCGGTTACAAGGCTGACGTGGCCCACGA
>JBLIMI010000107.1:0-8607 GCA_047638655.1 Minisyncoccia bacterium
AACTCCTGCCTCAAGCTCCCCGAAATGCCATGCAACCCAATGATAGTGGCGCTCAGATTGACTATGCTGTTCGACTGCCAAAAATACCGCCCCCCTCCCCCGATCCCAAACCGTCGGATGCCCACCTTTTCGAGGGCAACCCTGACTTCGGGGGCACAATCTATGCGCAAACAACTTCTCAAACGCTTTCGATTCGCCGTCCGCAAGGAGGGCCAAGAGCTCCTGGAACAAGGAGGCGTGCAAAATGTGTCCGCCAGCCATGGCCATGTCATCGCTTCGGTCGCGGACCGTTGCGAAGTGGAGCTGAGTCAGGAGGAGCAAATCGAGGCCATCCTCGACATCGGTCCCGAGCCCTCGAAGGTCGAAATCTACTTCGAAGAGGACCTGCTCGAAGATCAACCCAAGATCGTGAGCCGTTGCTCATGCGACGCGCCCGAAATCAAAGGGCCGTGCCTGCACCAGTGGGCCTTGATCGAGCATTGCCAACGAGAAGGCATCCTTCAGCGCATGCAGGAGGAATTCGTTCCCAGCGTTCTCTGGCGTAGCCGCCTGGAACAACTGGAACGTGCGGCCCGCAACAAGCAGGTCAATCCCTGGTCCGAAGTGGGCGAACTCCACGGCCGGGTTCGATACCTTTTTGATGTCGGCCTTTCCTACGAAAGCTCTTTCCTCTTCCTGACGACCGAATGGCAAAAGAAGAACCGCCACGGTGGTTGGAATCAGGCCAAGCGCATTTCGATCGACGCGCCCGAACGAACCCGGCTGGGAGACGCCGTTGATCGGGAATTAACGGATCTGCTGGCGCCCTTCGACGTTCCCGAATCAGCCGAATTCTCCGTCGCACGCTGCCTCGGGCGCTCGCGCATGCCAGCAGCAGCCATCGACAAGGTCCTGGAACTCGCTTGTGGAACGGGTCGTATCTTCTCCACGCGCAATAGCCGCATTTCGGCCGAACCGTTGGCCTGGGACAACGGCGCAACCTGGAACGTCGCGCCCCGCATCGAGAGTACGGGGAATCGACTGACCTTTGATTACATCCTTCGCCGCGGAGAGGAAGAGCAAGAGTTGACGACGGACATGTTCCTCGTCTCCGACAAGTTGCTCTACACCGGTGTCGGTTTTCTGCGCGTTGCGGATTCGCCGCCCTGGCACGTGATGGAGTCGATCCTGCTCGGGGGGCCCAGTGAAGTGCCGTGCCATGAAGAGGCTCGCTTGCTTCAAGCAACCTCCAATTTCACCGGAATCGGTTCGGAATCCGGGGGCGACTCCGCCACCGTCGAAGCCGTGGTCCCGACACCTGTTCTGAGCGTCAACACCCAGGCCGGGGAAGGCGACAACTTCGAGTGCACAGTCTCCTTCTCTTATGAAGGGGAGCGAGTTCCAGCGGAGAGTCCGCAACCGGTCGTCGCTTTGAGCTCAGGCAGACTCGTGAAGCGCAACCCCGTCTTCGAGCAACAAGCACTTCGCTTGTTTCTGAAGGTCGGCGGAGAGCTAGAACAGTTCACGGAACGGTCAGAACCGCGGCCCACCCTCAATCCGAAGTACCTGCAGACCATTACGCGGGACTTGCTCGATTCGGGCTGGGACCTGGACCTCTCGGGCGCACGGATTCAGACGAGCGGTCGGACCAATTTCGCCATTAGCTCGGGAATCGACTGGTTCGATGTGACGGGCACCATGAACTTCGAAGGCGTCGAAGTTCCTCTTCCGGAAGTTCTCGCCGCCACGAAGAAAGGCAACCACTTCTTCAATTTGCCCGACGGGACAATCGCATTGCTGCCTGAAGAAGGCTCTCAGCAGTGGAAATTGATCGAGCGCCTAGGCCAAGCCAGCAAGGACGGTGTGCGCTTCACGAAGAACCAAGGTTGGTTGCTCGATGCGCTGCTCAGCTCTTCGGACAGCGCGCTCGCCACAGACGCAGGCTTCGACGCCCTACGTGACCGGCTTGCCCAATTGGGCAAAGCGGAAGCTCGCAACGAAGTAGAGAGCTTCCAGGGCGAACTGCGCGAATACCAAAGAGAAGGGCTCGGCTGGATTCACTCTCTGGAACAACTCGGACTCGGCGGTTGCCTCGCTGACGACATGGGCCTCGGTAAGACCGTGCAGGTTCTCGCCGCCCTCGAAGAGCGCCGTTTGAACGCCCCGGTCCACAGACCATCCCTGGTCGTCGTTCCGAAATCGCTTGTATTCAACTGGCAACGGGAAGCTGAGAAGTTCTCTCCCAAAATGCGGATCATCAACTACGGCGGACCCGAGCGCGCGCTGCTGCTGGAAGAGATGAAGAATGCCAATCTGGTCATTACGACCTACGGCACTCTGCGCAGGGACATCGCCGACCTGAAAGAGATCGAGTTCGATTACGCCATCCTCGACGAAGCCCAGGCCGTCAAGAACAGCTCGAGTCAGGTCAGCAAAGCCGTTCGCCTGCTAAGCACAGTCAACCGGCTCGCTCTATCGGGTACTCCCATTGAAAATCACTTGGGAGAGTTGTGGTCGATCTTTGAGTTCTTGAACCCGGGCATGCTCGGTCGATCCACTGCTTTCAAACGACTCTTCGCCGGCAAACGCGGCGCAGAAAACACGAAGGAAGAGAACGATCGTATCGGTCAGGCTCTGCGCCCTTTCTTGTTGCGACGTCGCAAGGAAGAGGTGCTCAAGGACTTGCCGGAGATGAGCGAACAGACCATCTACTGCGACCTCACGGAAACTCAACGCAAGGACTACGACGACCTGCGCGCCTACTACCGCGCATCTCTCTTGCGTGGAAAAGAGCCGTTCTCGGCGGTCCCGCGCATGCACGTGCTGGAAGCTCTCTTGCGCTTGCGCCAGGCATCATGCCACCCGGCCCTGATGGACCCGACGCGCATCGAAGAGCCCTCAGCCAAATTTGAAGTGCTGATGCCCATGCTCGAGGAGCTCCGCGAAGAAGGCCACAAGGCGCTGGTCTTCAGCCAATTCACTCAACACCTTGCGGCTCTGCGCCACCTGCTCGACAAGGATGAGCACAACTACGCCTACCTCGATGGGCGCACGCGCAAGCGCGAAGAGCGTGTGGACCGTTTCCAGAATGATCCGGACTGCAGTTTCTTCTTAATCAGTCTCAAAGCAGGCGGCTACGGCCTCAACCTGACCGCGGCGGACTACGTCTTCATCTTGGACCCCTGGTGGAACCCCGCCGCGGAGAGCCAAGCCATCGACCGTAGCCACCGAATTGGCCAAACACGTAAAGTCATGGCCTACCGACTGATTTCTAAAGATACAGCGGAGGAGAAGGTCCTGGAATTACAGAGTCGCAAGCGCAGTTTGGCCGATGCCATTCTGTCCCGGGAAAATGCTGTTCTGCGGAACATGACGCGAGAAGACTTGGAGCTATTGCTTTCGTAAGATGACTGCATGGCAAACGATAGCGGTGCGGGAGCGAAGCTAAAAAAAGACCTAGCGCTCTTCGATGTGTTTGCGCTGGCCACCGGCGCGACCCTGTCGGCGGGACTGTTTCTGTTGCCTGGTCCGGCCTTCTCCCAGGCGGGCACCGCCATGATCTTGGCCTACTCTCTTGGCCGCGGTTCCGCTTGTGCCGGCCATGCTTTACATCGTGGAACTCTCCACCGCCATGCCCAAAGCGGGTGGTGCTTATTACTTCCTTGAGCGCAGCCTCGGACCACTGATTGGAACCGTTGGCGGTCTTGGAACCTGGCTTGCCCTGGTGCTCAAGACCAGCTTCGCTTTGGTCGGGCTTGGCGCCTATGTCGGCCTCTTCATCGATCCAGGCCCAATCGCGATCAAGGTGATCGCAGTTTGCTTTGCCATCTTCTTCGGCGTGCTCAATATCATGGGCTCGAAGACGTCCGGGGGATTGCAGCGCAAGCTTGTCATCGGGCTGCTATTTGTGCTCGCGTTCTTCATGATCCTGGGGGTGCCCGAAATCAGGGTTGAACACCTTGAAGGCTTCTTCGACAAGGGGGGCGATTCACTCTTCGCCGCGGCGGGCATGGTGTACATCTCCTACGTCGGGGTCACCAAGGTTGCCTGTGTTGCCGAGGAGGTACGAGACCCCGAGAAGAACCTACCGCGCGGTGTGTTCCTCTCGCTGGGCGTTTGCATCACCGTCTACCTGGTCTGCACCTCGATCATGGTGGGCGTGATTCCGGCGGCAGACTTGGCCACCAGCGTCACACCCATGGCCGATGGCGCCATGATCATAGGAGGCAATTTCGGTCAGGCATGTGTTGCGGCAGCAGCGATCCTCGCGTTTTTCTCCGTTTGCAACGCTGGCATCATGTCCTCTTCGCGCTACCCCATGGCCATGAGCCGGGATGGGCTTATGCCAGAGGCCCTAGGCAAGCTCACAGGAAAGGGCGTGCCCCGCAACGCGATTCTGCTCACGACCAGCATCATCCTCTTGATCGTCGTGGGTCTCGACCCCATGAAGATCGCCAAACTTGCCAGCGCCTTCCAGTTGATGGTGTTTGCGCTGCTATGTGGCGCGGTGATCGTCATGCGCGAGAGCGGTCTGGACTCTTATGATCCAGGTTACAAAGCGCCCTTTTACCCCTGGCTTCCCCTTTTCGGGGCCATGGCACCGTTCCTACTGATCTTCCAAATGGGCTGGTTGCCCACGTTCTTCAGTGCGGGCCTAATCGCAGTTGGAGTGGGATGGTACACGACTTACGGCAAGCGTCGCGTTGACCGCCGGGGCGCCACCTTCCATGTCTTCGCCGACTTGGAGAGTCTCGCCACGAAGAGCGCGATGTGGAACTACGTTCAATCTTGAAAGAGAAAGGGCTGCGCGATTCGGACCCCTTCGAGGAGTTGGTGATCGACTCGATCGTGATCGATGTGGACGAGGACCTCGAGTTCGCCGACTTGATCGCGCAAGTTTCACGGTCTCTCGCCCACAAGTCGGGCCACGCTCAGGCGACCTTCGTGGCGGGCTTCACGGAAGGCACTCACACGGGAGCCACTCCCGTCGCCAAAGGCGTGGCATTGCCCCACATGCGGCTCGAGGGCATCCAGCATCCGCACTTGGTGCTCGTCCGTCTCAGTAAAGAACTGCGCATCATGGCGGGCAACGTCTTTGGGGAGGAATCCCTTAGTGAGGCTGTGCACGCCGTGTTCTTCCTGGTCAGCTCCGAGAACGATGCCAGCCAACACTTGCGGATCTTGGCACAACTCGCCACACGCATCGACCAGGACGACTCCATTGAAAAGTGGATGTCCGCCAAGAGCGAACTGCAGTTGCGTGAGATCTTCCTGAGGGACGACCGCTACATCTCCATTCATCTGGAGAGTGATCGTCCCTCGTGGGAGTGGTCCGGAAGAGAACTCTCCAGCATTGGGCTTCCGAATCGTTGCCTTGTGGCCGCCATCCGGCGACATGGAAAGATCCTGGTGCCGCGTGGTTCGACGCGTTTGCTGGCCGGAGACCGTCTACTCATCTTCGGCGAGCCCGATGTGATCCCCGAACTCTACGCCGTCCACGAGCCTGAGTGACTGTGAAGACCAGCCCCTGTTGGTCTTCACCATTGAGACCGTCACTTGGTTTTCAGCGCTAGCGCTGCACCTTTAAGCACGTGCTCCAAGTCCTCTACCAGATCTCTGGGGTCCTCCAACCCCACGGAGACACGCACGAGATCGGACGGCAGGTGTGCCACTCGGCCGCTTGCAAATGCTTCGTCGGGCACACTCGCATGGGACATGTGGCTCGGCATGCTAATCGTGGTGCATGTGCTACCGAAGCTAACCGCGATGCTGAACAGTTGCGTTTCTTCACACAAGCGCCGTGACAATTCCAGGTCTCCGGTCTCGAAGCTCAGCAGTTGTCCAAAGCCGCGGGCCTGAGCTGCCTGCAAGTCATGGCCGGGGTGTGCGGCGAGGCCTGGGTAATGCACACGCTTCACGAGCGGATGCTCCTCCAGAAACTCAGCTAGCACCAACGCGTTGCGCGACTCCTGTGCCACGCGCACAGCGAGAGTCTTGATTCCGCGCAAGAGCAACCAACTCTCGAAGGGGGCAAGGGCGGTCCCCTCAGCGTTTTGAAGGAATCCGATCGCCTCGGCCAACTCCGGATCGCTGGTCACCGTCGCTCCAGCGGTCACGTCCCCGTGTCCGCCCAGGTGCTTCGTGGCCGAGTGAATCACGACGTCAGCGCCTAGCTCGAGAGGATTTTGCCAGTAAGGCGAGAGCGCCGTATTGTCGACGGCCAGTCGCGCACCGGCTTGGTGAGTGAGACTAGCTATCGCAGCGATGTCGCTTACTTGCAGGAGCGGGTTGCTCGGAGTCTCCATGAGCACCAAGGCCGGACCGGGACCGGACCGTTCCAAGATACTAGCGAGCAAGGGCAAGTTCCTCGTGTCCACGACTTGAACGCGAACGCCCGCTGGCGCCAGCAGTCGCTCGATCAAACGAGAAGTTCCCCCGTAGACGTCGGCACTGACAATCAAATGGGCACGCTGACCGCCTCCATGCAGGAACGCGGCGCGCAACAGATTCGAGATTGCCGCCATGCCACTGCCAAAAGCGAATCCTAAACGTCCCCTCTCTAGACTGGCTAGTTGCTCCTCAAGCACGCGCCGAGTCGGATTGCCACTGCGGCTATAGTCGAATTCGCCGAAGACCAAGGCTGACTCCTGCGTAAAAGTCGCCGTTTGATAGATGGGGGTTGAGGTGGGACGGTTTCCGTCCCCGGGCGCCACGTCAAAGCGCGCCAAACGTGTGTCGATATGCATGGTTAGCTCCTAAGTGCGCGAAATTGAATCTTGCACGGAACGACTTGCCCCGTGGCGCAAGTCGAGCAGGTCGGCCACCACAGCCTCGGCGGTTGGCCAACGGCCCGCACCGGAACCCGACAGAGCCACCCGCGGACGATCAAGTTGCTGGAAGTCAAAGACGGCGCCAGCCCCCACCCCAAGAACAGAAGCGAGCGGGTGGGTCGAAGGCAAAACCACCGGGCCCACCTGAACCAAGGCTTGGGCTGGACCATCAGGCCCCTGCGCTTTCTCCAGGTAACAAGAGGACACGATTCGCAGGGTTCCACCTGACGCCTGCGCCTCTTCAAAGAGGGCTGGGGAGACCGTGTTCACACCCTGGATGGTTCCCCAGCGCAAGAGCACGCTCTCGCCAAACAGCGCGCGAGCGAGGAGTGTTACCTTCTGTGCGGCGTCTGTCCCGTCCAGATCGAGCGTCGGATCCGCTTCGGCGTAGCCATTGTCTTGAGCATCCACAATGGCTTCTTCGATCGACACGCCACGGGACATGGCTTCGAGCACGTAGTTGGAAGTCCCATTCAAGATCGCTTCAAAACCTCGCACGGATTCGGAAGCGAGAGAGCGGGCTTGTTCCAGCAGTGGCACACCTCCTCCAACACTGGCGGAAAAGAGCAGCCGGGACCCTGCCTTGCGTGCGGTCTCTTGGAGTTCTCTCCCGTGACGAGCGAGCACAGCCTTGTTCGCCGTCACCACGTCACGCCCCGCAGAAAGGGTCTGTTTAATCCAGCCCAGTGTGGGGTTCTCGCCCCCCACCGTCTCGACCAGGACGTCAAACGGCGCTGCAAGAAAGCGCTCCACATCGTCCGTGAACCACTCTTCGAAACGGGTATTGGCAGCAGAGGGCTGACCCTCTAGCAGCAAGCGGTGTTTCTCGACATCACGCACAAGCACGGCGCTGATTTCGAAGTCATCCGGTTCGGCGAGCAAGTGCTCCAAGACGCCCGCGCCCACCGTTCCATGGCCCGCAATGGCCACGCGTAAACGCGTGAAGCGCGGAGACTCTGCAGCTGCCCAACTAGAGGGGTCGGGGCCGACAATGGTTGGAAGTTGGGCCCTCTCCGAGCCTTCATCACCGCGCAAGGACGTGCCGCTCCCCACCTCAAAGCGCAGACCAGACTCTCGTGCAAGCCGAATCGCTTTGTGCTGAACGACGTCACCCGATAACTCCAGAGCATCACCAAAGCTAATCTGCGAGTAGAGACGCGGGAGAACTCCCGCAGTAGCGGCAGGATCCCATTCAAATAGCCCGTCGACATCTTTGACGAGAACGCACCGAACTGGGTGGCCTCTGCGGGCCAGTTCCCCCGCCACGAAGATCGCTGTCAAGTCAGAACCACCGCGACCGAGCAACGCCAACTCGCCGTCCGCTTGGTAACTGATGAAGCCAGGAAGAACGAGCACGGGCGCCGATTCGAAGAAGCGTTCGCAGGCAGCCGTGTCGAGTTGAGTCGGGTGCGCGTCGAGCACGCCGCCCTCGCTGAGCAGAGAAATGTCCTCGGGTGAAATCAAACGCACATTCACCCCCGCACGTTCCAGCGCGAGAGAGAGCAAGGAGGAAGCCGCTGTTTCACCCGTTGCGAGAAGCTTCGCTAGCGCACGGGGTTCGGGCTCAGGCGTCAAGCTCCTAGCCCTGCTGTAGAGTTCATCTGTGGTGGAGCCAAGCGCCGAGGCGACCACGACCACACGCCGGCCGCGCCGCAACTCAGCGTAGATCTCATGCACGACCCCTGGCAAGTCCGCGCTCGTGCGCAGAACGGAGGAACCAAACTTCAAGACGCTGATCTGGATGTGTTTCGAAGAGGTCACGCGCTCACCTCCTCGGTCACACGGGTTGCGGCAAATT
>JBLIMI010000108.1:0-8598 GCA_047638655.1 Minisyncoccia bacterium
CACGGCCACCGCCGCCGCCGCCGCCGCCGCCGCCGCCGCCGCCGCGGGGTTGACGTTCTTGAGCTTCATTGACGCGCAAGTTGCGGCCGTCAAGCTCGGCGCCGTCCATTGCCTGGATGGCGTCTTGGGCTTCTTCATCGCTGCCCATTTCTACAAATGCAAAGCCGCGCGGGCGACCAGTGTCGCGATCGTTAACGATGTGCGTGTCGGTGACCGTACGGCCGCCTTCAGCAAATGCGCTGCGCAGGGATTCTTGGTCGGTGTCCCAAGAGAGGTTTCCGACGTAAAGTCGACGAGTCATGTGGATCTTGTCCCAATCAGTTGTGCTCAGTCTGGGACATCGACACGTATCACGGTAGACGGCGCAGGCAGGCGGGTATCAGAAGTGCCGGCCCCATTGGCCTTGCACAGAGTCGCAGTCGGCACTGAGTGCCTACCGCTAGAATGACCTCTGTGCATCGAATGCCGCAAGGGGGAAACTCGATTTGCCGAGCTCAAGCTACCCCGGATTGAGTCCGAATCTCTGAGCAGGGGGGTCTCTCCGGGCAACCGATTCCGGGCTTTGGCTACGCTCGACCCGCTCCGTAGTCACGGTTGCGTGAGCGCCTTCATGAGCTATAAGTCGTTGTTATTGAATGGCTTGGGGGTTGTATGTGCGAGCGCCCTGGCTGGCCACGGGCGTGCTGTTCGCCTGCGAGCGGTTCGCCCCGGAGGCCGCTGCGAGCCCCAAGTTTAGGCCCTTGAAATTCTGTGATCTTTGGTGGTTATTCGGCACCAACTGGGGCTCTGAAGCGTGTCGAGCGATTTCAGGGCAGGGCAAAAATCGAGAGTGTGCGCCCGGATGGCCGCCGAATTGTTCGCTGGCTGCGGCCCGCAATTCATCCCCGGACGCACTCGATGCACTCAACCCGCAGCAAGACCGAATTGCGTGCCCCCTCAGGAATCGGCCGCGATAGAGTCCCCCCCATGAAGCTGTCCACACAACTATTCGTCACGCTCAAGGAAGAGCCCGCCGACGCCGAAGTTCGTTCCCACGCCCTCATGGCGCGGGCGGGATTCCTGCACAAGATGTCCGCTGGCCACTACACCTACGGGCCGATGCTGCTGCGGGTGCTGCGCAAGATCGAGTCCATCGTGCGCGAGGAACACGACGCGGCTGGATGCCAGGAGCTCTTGATGCCTGCCGTTCAAACCCGAGAGCTTTGGGAATCCAGCGGCCGTTGGGATCGCTACGTGGCGGACGGAATTCTGTTTCACTTCAAGGATCGCAAGGGCAGCGAAGTTTGCCTGGGGCCGACCCATGAGGAGGTCATCACGGCCTTTGTGAAGCGCTTCGTGAAGTCCTACAAGCAATTGCCTCTCACGCTGTATCAGATCCAGACCAAGTTCCGCGATGAGATTCGCCCGCGCTTTGGCCTGATGCGTGGTCGTGAATTCATCATGAAGGACGCTTACTCCTTCGACGAATCCCCCGAGACGATGGTGGAGTCTTACCAGCGCATGCGCGGCGTTTACGGCCGCATTTTCACTCGTACAGGCCTGCGTTTCACTCCCGTGGAAGCAGACGCAGGAGCCATCGGCGGCTCGGGCTCCGAAGAGTTCATGGTGGATGCCGAGACGGGAGAGGACGCCATCGCTGTTTGCCATGCGACGGGTTATGCCGCGAACGTGGAGAAGGCTGTCTCGCGCATCGCGGCAGCCCCCGAAGCTCCCGGAAAGGTGGACATGCACAAGGAGTCGACGCCTGATGCCAAGACATGCGACGCGCTCTTGAAGCTCTTCCCCGAGCTTCCTATTGGTCGTTTGCTCAAGACGGTGATCTACGAAGCCGAGACAGAAGAAGGCGTTCAGGTTGTGGCCGTCATGGCCCGTGGAGATCGTGAACTCAACGAGATCAAGCTTCTCAATCACCTGGACGCATTGGACGTGAAGTTGGCGAGCCCCGAGACCGTCAAGCGCGTGACCGGCGCGCAGGTAGGGTTCGCCGGGCCGCTGGGCCTTTCCTCGGACGTCCGGCTATTGGCTGACAGATCCGTCGAAGGTGTTCAAGGCTTTCTGTGCGGCGCAAACGAGACCGACATGCACTTCCTGGATGTGTGGTTTGGTCGCGACCTGGAGCAGCCGGAAACCTTGGACCTCGGACTCGTGCAAGCGGGGGACCAGGTCGTCGAAGGTGAGGGGGAGATCGAAATCACCCGCGGCATCGAAGTCGGGCACATCTTCCAACTCGGAACCAAGTACTCGGATGCCATGGACGCCAAGTTCGCGCCGATTCAGGGCAAGCCCGAGTCGTTTTGGATGGGGTGTTACGGCATTGGTATCTCACGCGTGGCGGCTTCTGCCATCGAGCAAAACCACGACGACGCGGGCATGATCTGGCCCATTCCGATTGCGCCCTACTCGGTCCTGATCGTGCAGATGCGCCCCGGCGACGAAGCGCAGGACTCTGTGGCCGCTGAGATCCACGACAACCTAGAGGCCGCCGGAATCGACGTCATCTGGGATGAACGCAAGAAGATCTCACCCGGCGCCAAGTTCAAGGATGCCGACCTGATCGGCATCCCCCTGCGGATCGTCGTTGGGCGAGACGCGGGCGAGCGCAAAGTAGAATGGAACCCTCGGGCCGAAGCGGGCAGCGAAGTGATGGATGTGGACGCTGCACTGGAACTTGCGAAGAAGACAGTGGCGGAGGCGATGCAGGCCTAGCGCTGTCTACCTCATGGCAATGAACGCCAACAGCCCCAACCGACCGGCGTCGCCGGTCAGTTGGGGCTGTTGGCATGAGTCGTCGGCTTATCGTCCGCCCTAGTTGGGCTTGGAGAGGAGTCGTCCTGCTGCGCGGCCTTGAGCACCAGAGCAGAGTCTCCGCCCGCGGAGAGTTTGAAGGAGACCGAGAGGTGTGATGGCTGACCATTCAGCAAATCCACGTATCCCGTGTAGCTCCCTGCTTGAAGTCCCACCAAGTTGAATTGAGCGGAGCCATCGATGAGTTCAATGGGAACGTTCGCGGAAAACACCGGCCCCACAGAGGACGAAGTGCGATTGGCCGTCAAGTGTGCAGCTC
Organism: Minisyncoccia bacterium; assembly: GCA_047638655.1. Taxonomy (GTDB): domain Bacteria; phylum Planctomycetota; class UBA1135; order UBA1135; genus JABACD01. Next base: position 3,065 of record JBLIMI010000108.1, read on the forward strand.
CCGTGAAGGAGGCATCCGGCACGCTGACCGTCCCTGCACATGGGACTCCTAAATCAAGGGTGACTTCGAAGCGTTCGTCGGGTTCGCCGGAGACAGTGATGGTCTCTTGAAAGATTCCAGCGGTTGGACTGTCGATACGCACGTAGAACTTGCCCGTTCCCCAAACAGTGACTTCGACGAGTCCCGGCTTCAGCACGGTTGGGATGCCTGCCTGGTTGGTTTCCGATTCCATCGAGTGTGCGAAGATGCGGGCATCCGTGACGGGCCTGCCTGAGTCATCTTGGATCTGAATCGAGAACGAGGTTCCTTCCAGGATCACGTCTCTTCTGACCATGCGATCCTCGAGTGCGCGGAAAGGGCAGTCCGCGACGAGTCCTGATGTCCCCCCTGTCGGGTCGACATGCACGACGAGCAACCTGTAATTACCCGGCGCCATGTCATCAAATCGATAGGAACCGTCCGTGCTAAGCGGAGTCATTTCGTACTTGGACTCCCAGGACTCTTCATCGACAATCCCAATTTGCAGATTGAGCTTGCGAGCATTGCGAATGCTGACCCGCCCCTCGACTCCGCAGGTGTCCGCCGCGACCGAGGACTCGAGCAGATCGCCTGCAATGTCCACATCAACGATGGTGCGCTGCCCTTCCCGAACCGTGAACTTGCCCTTGGCGTAAGGCGTCGGCGCCTTTTGCATGTTGAGCAACCCGAACGCGTCCTCTTGCAAGAAACGAGCGGACACCGAGTACCCCCAATTGCCCGCTTGCAGGTGCTCGAAAAGAGCGTTTCCGCTGGTGTCGCTCAGTAGGAAGGAGGGGAATGAGACGAAGTCGTTGCCTATTCCGGGTTCGATCGTGACCAGAAGCGATTCGTTGGGCGCGCTGTTTTCCGCCAGAATGCGGAACATGGCTTCGTTGGCTGAACTCATGAGCACGTCCTGGGGCTCCTCCAGCCGAGGATTGAAGTCCAGCTTCAGGCTTGCGTAACCCGGGTGGGTGATCGCGAGGGTCAGTTTTGTCTCTCCTTCCACTGGAACCTTGGTCAGGGCGAGGGAGCCCGCGCTATCGCTGATGCCAGAGGTGAGTCGCTGGCCTCGACGTCCGCTCGTTTGAATGCTGACCTTGGCACGTTCGATCGGGGCTCGAGTGCTGGCATCTAACACACGTACCTGACGTGCGGCGCAGCGGTCGAGTTCGAAGCTGAACTCTTCAGCGTCCGTGGTCGTCTCGAGCACGTCACTGAACAACGCGAAACCGTCGGCAAGTGCGCGCAAGGTGAAGTGACCGGGCGTCAGCCGCTGGACTTCGTATTGGCCTTCCCCCAGTTCCTTGATGGTTCCCAGGCCAGGCTCCACGCCCACGATGGCTCCCATCTTGGGCAGGAAGGTCTGCGCTTCCAGGAATAGCGCTGCCCCGCTAATCGGATTGCCCGCATGGTCCGTGAGCGCAACACGAATGTTCCACTCGGCGGCGATTTTGATTTCCTGGCCATTCTCGAATGGCTTGGCCGTTACCCAAGGCGTGTTCTCGTTGCGCCGCACAAAGACCATCGGTGGACCGTTGCATTCAAAATCGAAACGGCCCGACGAGTCCGTCAGCACTTCGCCCTGAGCCACAGCGAAGGGGTTTCGATCGGTGGGATCATCCGTGGCACCAAAGAGGACCTGCGCACCCGCGACTGGCGTCCCTTCCGAGTCCAAGACCTGCCCATGGAAGGGGGCGGGTAGAGGGAACCGAATACTGGTTTGCTCCGTGGACACTCCTTGCACGGAAACGATTGCTAAGCCGTGCTGGGCATGGTTCACATAGAGTTGTAAGTCCCCTGCTACAGGTCCGAAGAGCTCAAAGTTGCCCTCTGAATCGGTCAAGGTCGTGGGGATCGGCAGATGGTCGATCACGGCCATGACGGCCGGTGTTGGACGAATCACGCAGTCGGGCAGGCCACCCGGGCTGATCAGGAGAGATGACCCATTGCGTAGGGATGCGAAGGCGCGCAGGGACTCGGGCAAGTTGAGTGCACGAACCCGGGCTCCGGCCACGGGCGTTCCGTTGGGATCGAGCACTTGGCCACGCAGCGAGCGGACCGCGGCCATGCGAATGGTCCCGAGGTCCGTGTCATGGCCCGACTTCAGGCTGCTCTCGAGGATCCTCAGGCTCGGCCGAGCGCCACCCACATCGATGCCGAGGGCGTGCGAGTTGCCTGGTAACGCAGCACTGAACTCAAAGTGGCCTTCGTCGTCCGTCTTGGTCGTAGCGACCACTGGGTTTTGTTCCAGGGCCTGCATCCCGCGATCGAAGGAGGATTGGAAAGGAGCCGCCAGATTGGACACAAAGAGGTCTGCGCTGACTTGAAACAGTTCGACGGGAAGATCCGCGATGGGAGTCCCGTTCTCGTCGACGATGCGGCCGAAGGCACCAGCGAGCCTGGCCTCGTAAGCGGAGCTTGCGGGTTGCTTGCCGGCCGTTTTAGGGCTGGCCGTCTTCGGTTCGCGAACTCGTTCCGTTCCCGCGCTGGGTGCGGTCAAGTGGCTCGGGGTTGCGTCTCCGGCCAGGGCGGAATTCGACGTGAGCCTGGATGTCTCCAGGCCTTCAATCCCCGTCAAGGGGTCCCATTGCGAAACCCATCCCAGAACGGAAACCAGAGTGAGTGCGACGGCAGCGAGCATTAGTTTGTTGGACATAGCGAGTCCTCCTAGAAGTGTCGTGGATGAAACGGACGCGGCGCCGAGCGGCATTCGTCCTTGCGCCCAGCGCTTCGCCTCTTCCAGCACCACTTCGCGCACCCCACCCAAACTGCGACCGCCTACAAGCAGTCCAGTCCCGAGGGTCAATCCCGCCGGCAAAATGCGGCGTAATTCGTCGAGCCCACGCCGCAATTGGACACGAACCGTTCCAGGGGCTGTCCCACTGGCACGGGCGATGTCCACAGCGCGTTCACCGCGCAGCAGGTAGGGTTCGAGCACTTTGCGATAGGTCTCAGGCAAGCCGCTGAGGGCTTTACTGATGGAGTCCGTTAGCTCGTTATGCTCGGCACTGCCCGCGGGTGTCTCTCCTGCGGAGAGTTCGGGCAAGGGTGCATTTTCCGTTCGAGAACCTCGGCGCCGCGCGTTGTGAGCGTGGCGCACGAGAATTCCCACCAGCCAGGGCACGAGTCGGCGGTCCGCGTCGTAGCGGTCCGCTTTCTCGATGGCGGTCAGAAAAGTCTCCTGGAGCAGATCCTCAGCCTCGCCCACTTCGCGCACCAGGTGCACGGCAACCCCCAAGAGTTCCGACGCGGTGGCATCGAAAACCCTGGCCAGGGCACCTGTATCGCCTTTCTTGCGAAAGCGGTCAAAGAGTCGGTCGAGCTTACGGTCGTTCATCAATCACACTTGTTTGGAGTGCCCCCGAACGTGACGTGAAACCAAAAAAAGATCCAGCGTCAATTGAGGTCGCCAGAGTTAGCCTGGGCATTCCATGCGTTTCCTTTGCTTTCTGATTCCGCTCCTTGTGGGCTTGCCCGTTGTGGTTGCGGGTGGAGAAGAAGATCCGCAGGAGATCGTCCGCGGGGTGACTATTTCGACACCTGCTGGCGGGCGTGATTGGGGTTCTGACGGCATGCTGACCAGCCTGCGGGAGATCAAGGCCATGGGGGGGAATTGGGTCACGATTCATCCTTACGCTGGAATCTCGGACGGCACGGGCCGCCGGGGTGGCGCCATCGGGCAAGTCCAGTTGCGTAGCGACCTCGACCCCGAGCATCCCCCTCAACATCTGGTGCGTCCCATCGTGGAAGCCCACGCCCTCGGGTTGAAAATCCTGATCAAGCCGCACCTCGCCTATTGGGGGACGGGCTTCAAATGGCGGGGCGAGATCGACTTCGAGTCAGAGGAGGCGTACGCCCGTTTCTTCGAGAGCTACAAGACCTGGATCGTGTCCTTGGCGAAGATCTGCCAGGGCGCCGATGCCTTCGTTGTGGGCACGGAACTCGACCGTACCCTGAGCCATGAAACAGAGTGGCGCGCCATCATCGGAGAGCTGCGCGAAGTGCTCGATGGGCCCCTGACCTACGCCGCGAACTGGGACAGCTACCAGGACGTGCCGTTCTGGGACGCGTTGGATGTGGTCGGTGTGCAGGCTTACTTTCCGGTGTCGACTGAGTCGACGGCAGATCAGCAGCGCATCCGAAAGGGTTGGGAACCGGTGCTCGCTGAACTGCGCAGGTACAGCACAAAGCACAATCGCAAAATCGTCTTCACCGAGATTGGCTACAACCTCTCGACGAACTCGGGTATTCGCCCTTGGGAGAATCGCGTCGAGCGGGGAGAAGAAGCTCAGCGCATTCAGGAAGCCTGCTTGCGAGTGAGCTTGGAGATGATCGAGCGCGAGCCCTGTGTGGTGGGCTGTTTCCTGTGGAAGTGGTTCCCCGGCAGTGGCCGCCGACCGCGGGACTTCAATATGCAGGAACCACGGATTGTGGACCTGGTGGAGTCGATATGGGGTCTCAGGTGACTTCTGGGCCCTATTGGGTCCGCTTACAACCCAGAGGCTCCCGTTCGCGCCTGAAGTTCATATTTGCGGCACCAACGGACCTCAAATCTGTTTTCTTGGGTGGACCGCGAAGGTCCGGCCCGCACGTCTCGACGTCGGGTGTTCCCAGGACCAAAAGCCAAGTGCTCAAAACCAAAGCAATCGCATGAACCCCATCAAACTTTCCATCACAGCTCTAGCGCTGCTTGCCCTGGCGGCAAGCCCTGCAGCAGCCGAGTGTTCCAACCCCCAGGCCTGCGAAGGCCAGACTGCTGAAGTGACTCGTCAACATCTGGGTGGCCGAGCGGTTCATCGTCGCGGGGCCAAGTCGCAAACCACCGATGAGCGTGCAAACTTCATTGGCGAGGACGAAAACGGTGGCCGCCAGAAGAAGAAAGCGAAGCGCAACGGTAAGAAGAGAGAGAACAAGGGTCGTCGCCGTGGTCATGGCCGCAGGAAACGAGGCGGCACTCCGCCGGACCAGGGCTAGCCCCAGTTTCTGAAACAAGACGAGTAGCGTAGAAGCGCAGGGGTTCGGGTTGCGTCGCAGCCGGGACCCCTGCATTACGTTTCTGCTTACTTCGACTGCCGGTCGTCGAGCAAGGTGTCGTGGGCCCGCGCCAGAATGGGGAGCACCTCCAGAAGCCTTCCGTTTTCCACGAGCAGCGCTTCCTCCGCCAGGTTGACCGTGGGGCAGACATGCTTGGGGACCAGGTACAACGCTTGACCGCGGGCAGGAGCCGGTTCGCTCTCGGTGCGCATGGGTAGGTGTTCTTCGCTGGGCACTTGCGCCACATATCCGGGGTGGCCGATCACGATGGCGCTGGGATGACCCGCTTCGGCCGCCAGTGACTTGGATCCCGCGTCACAGGTGAATCGGCCGTCCCCCGGGTGACTGATGACCCGTGTGAACAGCACGGCGGCAGGCTCCAGGCCAAGCTCGGGAATTTGAGTTTGGGAGCGCCAGTCATGAAACACTACGGTCCCCGGCGAAACTCGGTGCAGGCTTGGGGCTAGCTTCCGGACGTC
>JBLIMI010000109.1:0-8557 GCA_047638655.1 Minisyncoccia bacterium
CAAAATGCGTTGTTGCTGGCCTGCCCCACCACGTAGACGTTCCCCAAGGTGTCCACGTCGACTCCGAGGGGTGCAGCGAGGGTGTTGCCCGCCCCGTCGCCCGTTGAATCCATTAGCACCTTGATCGTTCCCCCGGGCGTGATCCGCAGCACGTTGTTGGAGAGCCGACCTGTCACATAGATATTGCCCGCATCGTCCGCGGCGACGTGGCGAGGTTGAGAGAGCGTATTGCCTGCTCCATCACCGGTCGCGTCAATGATTTCGGTGACCTGGGCGCCACCGATTGTCGGCAGAATCAAGGCAGTCGCCAGGGAGAGCGCGGGCAGCGCGAGGAATTTCTTGATCAACGGCCGGGTTGCGGCCGCAGGAGTGCTAGGTAGGTGTTGCATGGGAATTTCCCAGAGTGGTTGCAGGGGGGGTGGTCTTTGGAACTCAATTCCGAAACGGGCTCCCCAGCCCGACAAGAAATCTGAACTTGCCGGGAGATATTGTGCAACATGCCTCCAAGAACGGTGTCCGTGCACTCCAGAGGCACGCTTTGCTGGCGTACAAGAACCCGACCTGTTGTTCGTCGCACAGGCTGATTCTGACCAGGAGTGGCTCTTGAGGACCCTGACCGGTCCTCCCAGGGTCCTTGCGGGCCGATTTCGAACGCCCTCGACTCGAAGGGCCAGCGAATGGCAATGCACGCGGCTGCCAACACATTGGGCATGGCTCGTTCCTTGGGTGCCTTCAGCACGTCCGACACTTGGGTGAAGACCTTAAAGGTCTGGCCTGTGGGAACTAGACTTTCCCCATCAGGCGCCGGGGATAGCGCCATCAAGAGGCTCCAAGGAGTCGCACCCCTGATCCGATTCACGCATCTGTGTCAGAGGGCCTTACCAGCCAGGATGAAGGACACTTGCGTGACGAGGAAGATCGATGGGGCAGGCGAGCGTGTTCTACGATCAGCGCGCCTCAGCAGCGGAAGCCGCCGTGGGCGTCTGGCTCGGAGCTGCGTTCTTCGCCCAGGGGAGATCAAACATTGCCGCACCGCTGTCTGCAGCTGCGGCTAGATCGAACAGTGGAGATCACAGTCGGTGTGAATTGAGGGCCGGATCCAAGCGGAGAGCGTTCTACCTAACGAAAGATGCGCGTTCCTCAATCACCACAATTAGGGCCTATCGAATTGCACTGCATTCCCAGGATGAGGCGCAGGAAGCGGCCTAGCCCAAGGTGATGTTGCCGTCCTCATGCGGTAGAGAATTGCTCTCTGAGCATGCGGCCATTATGCAACGCCGATAAGAGACGGAGCTCAGCGGCGACCTCAAGATGCTCGGCTGCTACAACAGCTTGAGCGATCCCGTTGCTCTCTGGAGTTCGCAATTGATGGCATGACACCGTCAGTACAGGCCGAGCTGCACACGAAACGGCTCTCCTTTCAGCGCATCCCCCCAGGCCCGAGTGCTCGCACACCAAGACCACCGGTGCCAATACCACCGGTGCCACGTAGAACACCGACGGTTCACGGGCCTATGGAGACTGTGAATAGCGCCGCGTAGCAATGGCAGAAGAAGGACGCACCGATCAACCGTTCACCCTTGGCGGGCTGGGAAGGGGCGAGTCCGGTTCAAGGGAAGCATGAGCCTTCGAGCCAAGGCGCCAGTCCGGTGGTCTAGCGAGGTCTTCGACAGGCAGCAGATGAGAATTCCGATCGAGGACGTAGCCCAGGCACCCGCTCGCATGTACGGTTGATTGACCGGCCCTATTCAAACCATGCTTCTTCCCGTACTCCTCGCATTCGCTTTCATCACGCCGGTCACTCATCCAGCGATCGAAGAGACCGAACGTGTTGCGATTCTCGTGCCCGTCGAGGTTGAAAGATCATGGCGTGACGACGCCTTCCTCGCCGCAGTTCCGGGCGCTGCAAGACTGGGAGAAGGGGAACCGATCACGCTGGCTGTTGACGCCTCCGCACCCTGGCGGCCTGAGCTGCTCCGTTTCCTGGTGCGATTTGAACCTACGCGCATTCTCTGGGTAGGCGAGGAGAGTCCAGCGAGTCCGCCAGCAAGCCTTCCCGAGCTGGAACTGCTGCCCTGTACAACGGCTGCGGAAGCCGCCGTCTCCATCTCAGGGGTGGCCTGGTCACGGGCGAGGCGAGTTGTTCTGTTCGACCTGGATGACCGGGGCGCCGCCCTTTCGGCATCTGCTCTTGCTGCACGCCTGGGCGAGCCGCTTTTTCCCTGCAGGAAGGGCGTGCTGGAGCCTGCCGTGCTCGCGGCACTCGAGACGCTGGATACTGTGCGCGCGCTGTACGTGGGTGGCGGGGAAGCACCGAAGCTCCCAGGCATGAGTGTTGAGTCCATTGAGAGCGGCGAATCCGTAGTCCGTTGGTTGAAGGCTCACCGTTACCCCGTCGAGTACCTCGCCGCAGTCAATCCGCGTGTGGAAATCGCTGGCCAGGATCGCCACCTAGCCCTTGCCGCTCCGCTGCTTGCGGCGGCCCGATCGGGCGCTGTCGCACCGCTTCCCTTCGCGACGCGCTGGAAGAATCGATTTGACGCGCCTAACGAGCTAACGGAAGCCCCCCCTGGCGCGGCACTCAGTTCGGTCGGATGGCGCGCGGGCGAGATCAAGCTTGATGAAGGAACCACAGCCTTCCTGAGCGGGCGAGATCCCACGGACACCTGTTGGTGGTTGCAGCTCGACCGCAACGGCGATGGGCGTTTTGATGGCGAAGGCGAACAGCCCATTCGAACCGGCGAGAGCTTCACACTTGGGAAGCGCAGCTGGGTAGCCGATCTCGATGCCCAGGAGAACGCGGGCGGCAAATTTGTCTGGCTTACCTCTCCCACAACAGCGGAGATCCGCGAGGAGCTGGATCGATACCACACGGCTGCCGAGGGGGAAGCGCGCTTCCTCTGCCTAATCGGTTGGCCCGAAGCCCTGCCCATGGCCGTGATCAGCCATGGACAGGGAATTGATGCCGACCTTGTTTCCGATCTGCCTTTCGCCCAGACCGATCCCGACCCATTCGTCGAACTGGCCTTCGCCCGTTTCGTCGCAGAAGACCTTCCTTCCGCCACGTTGCTCGCATGTAGGGGCTTCGCACGCGATGACTTTCCCGACCAGAGCTGGCGCGGGAGCTTCGCCACCGCCGAGTGGGCCGGTGGGGGGCGCGCACAGTTCGAGGCTGCGGGCCTGCGATTCACCGGCCACCATGTTGGCGAGGCACCGATCGCCGCCGACTCCTCCCTGACCACGGCCGAACTGATCCTGCACGGCTCCCACGCGATGTGGACCGTGCTCGGCGCCACCTACACCTGGGACTCGAACGTTCTCCTGGCCCCGGCGCTGGTCGAGTCCTCCGGTTGCAACACCGCGTCCCTCGATCAAGACGGCGAATACCGCTCAGTCGCCACCAGAATGCTGCGAAACGGCGCGGTCGCATTCGTCGGGAACACGCGTCGTGGCATCGCACAGGGAAACCTATTCCGTAGCGAGCTGTGGATTGCGCTGCTCGGCGGGGCCACCTTGGGCGAAGCCCAGCGCTCGGCTCAGAACCGAGTGCTAGTCGCTGTGCACGAGAGGGGCGAGACCACAGGAGGCCTTTATTTCTACCAGCTGTACAACCACGCAGTCTACGGCGATCCGGCTCTGCAGCTTGACCTCGCCCGTCCCAAGGCGGAGCGAGCCGCGCGGGTTACGCAACGCGGGAAGAAGGTTACGGTCCATGCCCCCAAGCGCTGGAACCGTCTCGAGTACGTGCCAAACGAGGAGTGGGGCTGCCCCTTCCCTCTACTCTATACCTGGAGCGCTGCAGGCGTGGCGGTCGAGAGCTCCTGGTACGATCCGGAGAAGCGAAACGCGGATGTAGCCTACATCAACGTCGAGGCGAGGACCCAAAGCCCTGCGACGTCAATCGAGCCGATCGGCAAGGTGCCCGCACCACTGGGATGGACTGGATCTTGTTTCGTCGACGAGCACGCCGACGGGAGCCGTAGCCTCTACTGGAGGGTGCGCATGCTCGATGGTGACATGACGACCGGGGAAGTCCGCGTCCAGGTGGACAGTCTGCAATTCCGTCTGATCCAGGAGTGATGGGGCCGTTCGTTCGTCGGCTGCGGTAGGGCGATCGTGAGTTCCTACGCTGAAGAATGGCTACGATCCGTGCATACCCTGGCGGTCACAGCATGTGAAACTTGAGGAGAGGGACTATTTAGAGAGTGGTCTCCCGCACATGAGGCGTGTTGGGTTCTACGCGCGACGTAATGGGGGTCACATCGCGCTGCACGGGTCTCTCCAAAGTGAAGTGGGGGAGACGGCCCCGGCATCTATACATGCAGTGCGGAGAGAACTTTCGCGCGACAACGGACAGGCTCTACAAAATCCCTGCAACCGCCCATGGGGATCTTTGCACTACCATGGCCCAGCGCTCGACCGCGCCACCTCAACATGCTCTCCCCTCTAGAACTGAAGGCTCCTTGTCGGGGGGACGTCTACGTCCCGAACTTCCAGACGCCATGCCGTACCCCCGGATGAAGATCGTGATCATGCTGCTCTGCTTCACCATAGTGTCGATGTTCTGCTTTCAGGACGCTACGGCACAATCGATTGAAGGGGAAGCAATCCCGCCTCGCCCCAATATCATCGTCTTCCTAGTGGACGACATGGGATGGACTGATACGTCCATTCCCTTTCACACGGAGACTACCGAGCTCAACCGCCGTTACCAAACGCCGCACATGGCCCGGCTTTCATCCCAAGGCGTCATGTTCACCCAAGCCTACGCCAACTCGGTCTGTTCTCCGTCGCGCGTAGGCCTGATGACGGGGATGAACGCTGCACGGCACGGCGTTACGAACTGGACCCTCCACAAAGACCGCTCACCCGATAGCGACCACCCGCGCATCCAACCGCCGGATTGGCCATTGAATGGGCTCGCACCTGTCCCTGGCATCGACCGCACCGTTGTTGGGAAGAGTTTGCCGGAGCTTCTTAGTAACGCTGGGTATCGCACAATCCATGTGGGCAAGGCGCACTTTGGTGCAAACGGGACACCGGGTGCCGATCCGATCAACATCGGCTTCGATGTCAACATCGCCGGCCATGCCGCTGGCGGTCCGGGCAGCTACTTGGGCGAGCACAACTTCAGTGCCGCCTGGCGCAACGGTTCACGTGTCTGGGATGTACCCGGCCTTGAGGACTACCACGGCCAGGACATTCACCTCACGGAGGCGCTCACTCGCGAGGCGATCAAAGCCTTGGACGATGCGGTTGAAGACACGCAGCCCTTCTTTCTCTACATGTCTCACTACGCCATCCACGCGCCATGGGAGGCCGACTCCCGCTTTCTCCCTCACTACCTGGAGCAGAGGCTCAGCGGTATGCCGGCAGTTTATGCGTCGATGATCGCGGGTATGGATAAGTCTCTGGGCGATCTACTCGACTGGCTGGCGGAGCGCGACCTTGATGAAAACACGCTAGTGGTGTTTCTGTCGGACAACGGCGCCCCAAGCCAAGCCCCACGCAACCTGCCGCTGCGCGGGAGCAAACTCCGACCCTACGAGGGCGGGACACGTGTGCCAATGATCGTGCGCTGGCCCGGTCACGCTGAGCCGGGGACTCGCAACTCGTCGCAGGTCATTATCGAGGACTTGTTCCCCAGTATTCTAGAGGCTGCCGGCGTTGAACTGGGCGAATTGCCTCAAGTGATTGACGGCCAGAGCTTTCTTCCGTTGCTAGGCAGTGAACGCAACGAAGCCGAGGCTCGCGAACTGCTTTGGCACTTTCCCCATAACTACGACGGGCCCCCGTGGAGTTCTGTCCGCGTTGGCGATTGGAAGCTGATCTGGTTCTACGACGGGCAGCGAGCGGAACTCTATAATCTCAAAACGGATCTGGGCGAGGCAACCAACCTCGCGGAGCAAAACCCAAGAGAGTTGGCCGAATTGTCTTCCAGCATGAACCGCCTGCTCGCGGAGCGTGGCGCATTGCTGCCGATTGACAAGAGGACGGGCGAGCCATTCGGTTTGCCAACGGTGGCCCAGGGTGGGGAGGCAGCTCTAGAAGCAGATCCGGACGACTCGCTCGACCTGGCCGCCCGGGTGCGTCCACTAGATGACGCGAGCTTTTTTCGCGATCCGAATTGGCACCACTGGGGGGCTTCAATCCTGCAAGCCGAGGACGGCCAATGGCACATGTTCTACGCCCGCTGGCCGCATCACGACGGGGCAGAACAAGGCTTCAGTGACTGGTTGTGGACCTGCGAGATTGCCCATGCCGTGGCTGATCGGCTGGACGGACCGTGGACGCACCAAGGAACCGTTCTGGAAGCTGGTCGCCCGGGTCATTGGGATAGCTTGAGTGCCCATAACCCACGTATTCGCGAAATTGACGGGCGGTTCTACATTTACTACATCAGCCATGGCGAATTCGAGGCTCTGCCCGCACCAACCGCACGCACCCGGCAACATGCGAACTGGGGCATTGCGCGCAACAGCCAGTTCACCGGTGTCGCGGTCGCCAATCATATCGAAGGGCCTTACACCCGGCAGGACGAGCCGCTACTTGTGGGTGACGGCCCGTTGGTGCACCTAGCGGTAAACCCAACAATGATCGCTCGTCCCGATGGCCAGTATCAACTCATCGTCAAAGGCGACAATCCCGAAGGCGGGCTCCGCATCTATGGGCAAGCGATTTCTGATAGCCCACTCGGGCCATTTGTTTGGCAGCCCCAAGTTATTGCCACCGGTTTCAATACGGAAGATCCAGACGCCTGGTACGACGCCGAACGCAAGCTCTACTACGCCCTAGTCACACGCGCAGAGAACCCGAACGGCGATTCGCTGGCGCTTATCACATCTGCGGACGGATTCGACTGGCGGCTCAGCGACCATAGTTCGGTGCTTGGGCACAACCTACCCCTGGCGGATGGCGGATCGCTACATACAAGACGGATCGAACGGCCCTCCATCATCCTCGACCGCGATGGTCAAGCTGTTGGGCTCACCGCAACCCTGCACAGTGCTCGAGACCGCAACTGGCCGACCAGCACAACGCTGATCCTTCCATTCGAATGACCTGTCATAACTAAGATCGCAACTGTCGCGTGACGTCCACCTTCCCCAGGGCGTCAGGGGTTGGCACTACGCTTCGTTCCCGAGAAAGCGGGCCATCACTGCCTGGCCATTGGGCAACACGCGTACTCCACGACCCCTTTCGTGCTTGTGCGATGCCGTGTCCCGCCGTATCACAGTCCGGGCGAGACGCATGGACGTGCTGCTTAGCCACAACCGATGAAGGAAGCACGTAGACCCTCGCGAATCTTACTGTGGCGCTTACTATTTGGGATAGCACTGGCGTCGATTGCAGTTGTTGCAGTCATGGGATCCTCCGCCTACGTCAGTCGATGGTATCGACTATGGTGCGCCCGCGGCCTCGGTGCTTCCGTGTTCGTTTGCCTGGGCCTCTCCTTTAGAGTTGCCGATATACTCCGTTTGCTCGTTAGTGGTGGCACGTATAGAAGGGCATCTTCCCCCGTCCCATTCAACGGGCGCATCTGGTTGCTACGCTTGGGGATAGAAGGCTACTGTGATTCACGGCCAGGCCAGGGCAAAGGGCAAGGCCCCTCCGATTCAGATACAGGCTAGGCGTTCCGTCCGCTTGTTTGCTGATGCCGCTACTTGGGCTGACCACCAAGCGGCCTGCCTTCCGGGTCATCCAACCGCCCCGATTGCTCACATGCCAGTGGTGCCTGTGCGATGTCGGACGGCGCCGTGAGAGCAGATCGCCACCATTCCCTACAAGGGTATGTCCGGCTGGTTCGAGAAATCGAATCAACAGGCGAAGGTTCCCCTTGGCCTGGCTCGAGGTTAGCGAAGGTCTGCCTCTAGCGTCGGGATTTTGTCCGGGTCCAGGGATTCGACTTCGAAGTCCTCGGCGTGGCGCTTGCCGGCGCCCGTGAAGACTTCGAAGGTGTAGGCCCCCGGGGCGAGGGTCGCCGTCCAGAGAATCGGATTCTGGTAGCGCGTACTGTCGGCCGTTTCAACATCGACGACTCGCTTGCCGCTATCCCTGTGTGAGATTCGGATAGTGAGCGCCTTATCCTCAATTGAGGTCGTCCAGCTTACCTTGAAGGGAACGCCAATGGCCGCCCGTGTTTGCAGCGTGACGATGCGCTCTTCGTTTGCAATGACCTCGAATTCAGCCTCGAGATCCATGACGTTCGAACCCAGGAGTGTCATCTTCCCCGGACCCGGTTCGAGACTGTCGAGGCGTAGCTCCCGACCGGGTCCAATGTCGATCTGTTCGGAACGGCGAGTGCCGCCCGCTTCGACCCAGAGCAGCCAATCCACGGGAGACTGGCCCTCATCCCGCTCAAAGCGGACGAGAATCGTTCCACCTGCTTGCGAACTGAGATGCAGGTCATACGACCCGCCCGATTCGATCTCTATGTAGTCACCGATCGCGATCGTGCGCTCGCCAAAGAGAGCCACCGCCCTTGCCGCACCCGCTTTGCCCACGCCGAAAAGCCAAGTGTCTCCATCCTTATCAGCTTCCCACCAACTGAGGCGGT
>JBLIMI010000110.1:0-8462 GCA_047638655.1 Minisyncoccia bacterium
TCCCGCCAACCACTCGGCGGTGGCCCTACATCCCAGCCGGCAAGGCGTGCACTGGCTGCAGGACTCTTGGGCGAAGAAGCGCATGATCTCCGCGGCTACCGTACGGGGGTCGCGCGGGTGAGCAAAGACCACGACGGCTCCAGTTCCGAGGGCCGTGCCAACGGCGTTTAGCCCTTCCTGCGAGAGGGGCGTGTCGAGCAGGTCGCCGGGCAAAATGCCGGTGGCTGCGCCTCCCGGTATCCAGCAAGCGACGTCCGCTCCAGCGCGAATGCCCCCTCCGAAATCATCCACCAGCTTGCGGGCGCTGATGCCCACTTCGGCTTCGTACACTCCGGGCTTGTTCACGTCTCCGGACAGGGAGTAAAGACGTCGTGTCCCGTTTGCATCCAACTCACCGGCGAACGCGCGTTCGGCCCACCAGAAAGTCTCGACGTTGTTCATCAAGGTCGGCAGTCCCCAGAGTCCGGATTGCGTGGGGAAAGGGGGCTTGTGCCTGGGCTGGGGTCGACGGCCTTCCATGCTCTCGAGCAGGGCTGTTTCCTCGCCACAGATGTAGGCACCGCCGCCGATGCAAATGTCGAGTCGAAAGGGGTGCCCCGTGGTCGTTGCTGGCGAAACCTCTTCGATGCATTCGGGCGGGAGGGGGTACGCGAGAGAATGACCTGCGGCGTGACCCGTATTGAGTCCACCGTTCGCGGTGGCTTCGCCTTGCAGCCCCTGCGACCCATGCTCAACGAACCAGTCCAAGGCAGACAGCTCGACATCACTCAGGCCGGTATCGTTCGTGTGCGCCGGCCGTCCGGCGAATCCGGTTGCGGCCCAAACCGCGCCAGACCCGGGACTCAGAACTCCAGCACTCACGAGCTCGTCGATCGCGTTCTTGATGAAGGCGAGTTGCTCCACGTACTCCGGACGGAGATAGATGAACCCCCGAGCAGCGCCCGAGAAGGCGGCAGCTCGCTGCATGCCTCGGAGGACCATGGCGGGCTGCTCGCGGAGCAGCCAACCGTCTTTGAAGGTCCCGGGCTCACCCTCGTCAGCGTTGCAGAGGATGATCTTGCCTCCGCCTGTCGCAGGAGTCCCGCGCAGGGGTTCGTCGCGTACTGCCTTCCATTTGAATGCGGCGGGAAAGCCGGCGCCGCCGCATCCGCGGAGGCCTTCGAGAGCTGAGATGTCCATCGAGCGTATGGTACCGCCGAGGCTCGCCTTGCGGCCATGGGAGCGGGCTCGCCCAACAGACATCGAACATGGAATGATCGAGAAATATCTCCAAGTGGAGACGAAACGTCGTAGAAATTGGCTATGCCGAGAACAATTGATCAGGTAGATCTCCAAATTCTGAAGCTTGTCCAGAGCGACGCTCGCCTTGCAAATGCCGAGGTGGCGCGAAATCTGGGCATGGCGCCCTCTGCGATTCACCAGCGCCTGAAGCGTTTGGAAGAGCGAGGGGTCATCCGGGGCTACTCGGCCCGGGTGGATCCGGGGTCGGTGGATCGCGGCCTGCTCTCCTTTATTCATGTGAGCACCGACGAAGCGCTCGGGAAATTCGACGTGGCCGCAGCGATCGCGAAGCTCCCCGGCGTGCTGGAAGTTCACGACATCGCGGGCGAAGACTGCTACTTGCTCAAAGTGCGGGCGGCGGACACCTCGCACTTGCACCAATTCTTGCGCGAAGAGTTGGGGGCCATTCCCGGCGTGCGCTCAACGCGTACGACCATCGTACTCAAGACCATTTCGGAACGGGTTGACTTGCCCATCCCAAGCTCACTGGAGACTGAATCATGATTGAAATCCTTCTGACGAGTGCACTTTCGCTGCTTGTGAACGCCCCGCTGACGCAGGTCGCTCCAGAACGCGAATGGACCCTGCTGTTCTACGGTGCTTCCGACAACAACAGCGAAGAATCGTTTGTTCCAGACATGCGCGACGCCATGAGAGGATTGCCCTTGGCGGGCATCGACGTCCTCGCCTTTGTGGATCGTTCGCCCAAGTACTCCAACAGCAGCGCGGCATTTGGAGAGGACTTCTCTGACTCGCGTCTGTTTCGCTTGACCGCTGAGAGCTGTGAACGACTCGGAGGCGGAGAGGAGTTTCCCGAGATCACAGTCGAGGGAAGCTACGAGGCCAATAGCGGCGACGCCCGGACCCTGCGCAAGGCCTTGCGTTGGGCGAAGGAAGTCAGCCCGGCGAAGAACTACGGCGTCATTTTCTACAGCCACGGTGGTGGGGATGCCTGGTGTCCCGACGAGTCCAGCGGTGGCGACCTGCTCTACCCCGCGGAGTTGACCGATTCACTGGAGTTGCAGGACTCCCTGGACCTGATGGTCTTCGACGTCTGTTCCATGGCTTGCGTGGAGAACGCCTACCAGTGGAGACCAGGCACAGGCAAGTTTGGCGCAGACATCATGGTGGCGACCCCCATGGCCGGTTACCCGTTTCCATGGCATGACATCTTCGCGCAAGTCGCGGCTGTCCGATCGAAGGGGGCACCGTTTTCCGCCAAGGAATTTGGAGGTGTGGTTGTGGATGTCGTTGGCAAGCATCGGCTTGAGGCTCTTGCAGGCGAGGGCCAGGGTGCCCATGCCCAAGGACCATTCAGCTATGAAGCTATGGGCTGTTTCGACCTGAGCGAGGCCCAGGCCGTTAAACAGTGCACGGACCGTTTGGCCCGGGCTCTGGCGGGGCTGGAGACCTCTCAGGACGACCTGGAAGGACTGCGTGGGTTTGGAGAGGAAGTGGGTCTGTTGCATTTCATGGGTGCGAGTCCAGAACGCTTTTGGCCCAGGGGACCCTTCTTTGATCTGCACGACTTGGCGCGCCGTGTGCCAGAGATGGAGACGACGAGTCCGGAGCTGCTTCAAGCGGCGAGAGATTTGGAGTCCGCGGTGGACAGGATGGTCGTGGCCTCTTTCGGAATGGCGGGTTACGAGCGTTATGATTTCTTACCGGGCGCTTCAGGTCTATCGATCACGTTTCCAGACGGGCAAAGGCACTGGAAGAATTTCAACTGGTACACCTCGAGTCGACTGGGCGAGGGCAAGCGAGGGTACGGCAACTACGCCTGGTGCGCCGACGGTGCGCTTGAGCAAAGTGAGGTGGGGAATTGGTACCAGTTGCTGCAGAGCTGGTACGGTGCGCACTGAACCAAACAACCATCATGATGCTTCGATCTCTCTCGTTTGCCCTGTTCGCGGTCCTTGCATGCGCCTGCCGTGCTGGAGGGGGCGAGCTGCTCCTGGATTCTCACGGCCATGCAATGGCGACCTTAGCCGGTGGCTGCTTCTGGTGCTTGGAAGCCTCCTTTGAAGAGTTGCCAGGAGTGGAGCGTGTGCTCTCGGGTTACACGGGCGGTCAGCGCTTGAACCCAACTGATGAAGAAGTTAGCGAGGGAGGTACGGGGCACGCGGAAGCCATCCAGGTCTTCTTCGACTCTGAGCGATTGAGCTACGAGGAATTGCTCGATTACTTCTGGCGGCAAATTGACCCAACGGACTCGGGTGGGCAATTCGACGACCGTGGCGATGAGTATCGCACTTGTATCTACTATCACAGCGAGAGCCAGCGAACAGTCGCTATGGAATCAAGGAGAGCGCTCGGAACGAGCGAGCGGTTCGTTGGTGAAATTGTCACGCGTATCGAGCTGGCACCGGCCTTCTACTTGGCGGCCGAACGTCACCAGGATTTCTGCACCAAGAACCCTGACCGCTACAGGGCCAGTCACGCCGCGTCAGGTCGGGACGAATTCTTCAAGTCGGTTTGGAGCATGGACTCCAAAGCCAAGTAGGCCTTTCTTCGCGGCCGGACCCCGGCAATTCGAGTGGCTGCAATCTAAATTGCAGGGAAGGGATTTTGATCACGCCCGTCGGAGGGCGCGAACAGAAGCCTGATTTCCAACTCTCACGGAAGGTATCTATATGCACAGAACTCAACGAACCCTACTTGGCGTGGCCTTGATGGCAGGAGCGCTCTCGCTCTCGCCCTTGGCAGATAGCCAGCCAAACTCCCTAAGCCAAACAACGCGCCACAAGGATCTCTTCCCCGTGCCGACTTCTGGCCTCGTGGTGCAAGCACGAGGGAATCAAACACTGGAAGGGCTCTTGCTCGAGTTCGCGGAGGTTACCGGTGAGCACGTGCTCTACTCGGATGAGACGGCGGTTCTACTACGCAACGCCAGTACGCAATTGATGGACTCCATTACCGTTGCGCCGCAAGACGTGTACTCCGTTGTCCAGGGGGTTCTCTCCAGCAATCGTTTCACCGTGGTCGATGTGCGGCGCTCGGAGCCTAGGATGCTCGCCATTCACAGTATGGACTCCAGCACCCGCTCCATCGCAAAACAGTGGGCGCGATTTGTTCCGTTCGATCAACTAGGGGACTACGAGGGCGACTCGGCCCTGCTCATTCGTACGGCCCAGCTGCTACCCAACACAGATGTTCGTACGCTCGGAAACTCACTCCGAATGATGGTGATGGACCCCAACACTCTGCAAATGATTCCAATTGCCGGTAGCCAAACGGTGGTTATCACGGGCTTTGGAAAGGACGTCAACGACTTGGCGAGACTTCTGCAAGAGGTCGATCGATCCAGCGCCAAGAAACACGAACAAGACGAGGAGCGTCAGCTTGAGCAAGCCTTGCTCAAAGCTGCTGGGCTCGTAGGGGAGACCGAGGGAGATTGACGGTTACGTGATCGTCGGGAACGAACGCGGGGATTTGGAGCTTGCTCCGGATCCCCGCGTCCGTTGGCAGGTACACTCTTTATCCCATGGACGAGATGCGCCATTCAGCCCCTGACGAGGCGAGTTACACCTGCGATTCCTGCGGTGAGGAAATCGTGATTCCGATTGACCACTCAGCCGGGCGCGAACAAGAGTATGTGGAGGATTGTCCAGTCTGCTGCAATGCGAACGTGATCCGCGTGCACTTGGAGGCGGGTGGAGAGCTTTGGGTCGAGGCGCGCGCAGAATGAACCGTGTAAGCCTTTGCGATTCATGCGTGCACCTCAAGCTCGTGGTTTCTCCCTCGGGCTCACGCTTCTTGATGTGCCAACTCGCGAAGACCGAGAGCGCATTCAACAAGTACCCTCCGCAGCCAGTCATGCGTTGCTCCGGTCACGAGCGGTCCGGAAAGTTCTAGCCTTGCCTCCCTGGCCTCAAGCGGCAGTGAGTCGGAGCTTCTCGCCATTCAGTACGAGGTACACGTAGCGGCGGATCGTGCAGGCACTCTCGTGGCCAGACACTGATCGGTCGCTGGACACGCGGGGAGGGCGGGTCGTTCCCAAGGATGGGGAGTTCGGCTCCATCCAAGAACTGTTTTACTGAGTCCAGCGCGACCCGGGTGGACTTCACGTGACCCTCGGGGGCGTCGTAGACGAGGATGGTCCCTCCCAATGGTCCTGTTGTTCCCACGGGCTACACACTCACGCTCGGTGCATGGCACAACGTCGAGATGACCATCTCCCCAGCGGGTTCGAAGTCAGGGCTTGGCCGAAGGGTGGCACACGCCCCGAGGCCACCATGGCGATGGCGCCAATTTTGGCAGAACTCAATCGAATTCACTTCGCTCGGCCCAACTGGCAAAACTTCGACTTCGAAGTCGACTTCGTGCACGTAGTCGAGATGGACCTCACAATCGGAACGGAGTATTGCCAAGTCAATGACACCTCCGCTTACGGCGCAGCCACCATTTTTGGAGAAGGAAGCGCCAGCCTCGTCGCCAACAACCTGGCCCTCGTGGCGACGCCCGTCCCGGACAATGTTCCCTGGATCTTCTTCTTTTCGGCGGGTAGCTACACTCCTGGATTGCCCTTTGGGCATGGGTTCCGTTGCATCTGCCCGCAAGTCACACGACTGCCCGCCAGCATCGCCAACGGCAATGTGTTGCGATACGCGATCGACCTGCCAACCCAGGCGCCCCTGGTAACGGTGGGAAGCAGCTGGCACTTCCAGGCCTGGTTCCGCGATACGGACGCTGGCGCGCCCGGTTTCAACACGTCGAACGCTCAGACGATTCAGTTCGATTTCTAAGGTCTCGAACTCGAGCCCGGCTGTCTTGGCCAACATGCAATCGCCCCGAACACTCGCGAGGGTGTTCGGGGCGATTGCGTAGGGAGTCCTGCGAGTCTTCTAGCAGCCAATGGCGTAGTAGGTAAAGCCCATCGCCTCTACGACTTCCCTTGAATGGATGTTACGCCCATCGATGATGACGGCGTGCTCCAGGGAGTCCTTAATGGCTTCGAAGTCGGGGCGGCGGAATTCGTTCCACTCCGTGACGATGATCAGCGCATCAGCCCCGTCGAGGGCATCCATGGGCTTGTCTGCGTACTTGATGGTGTCGCCCAGGTAGTGCTCTTTGGCCTCTTCCATGGCTTCAGGGTCGTAGGCGGTAACGGTTGCTCCAGCGGCCAGAAGCTCATTGCAGAGCACGATTGCCGGGGCTTCGCGCATGTCGTCGGTATTTGGCTTGAAGGCCAAACCCCAGAGCGCGAAGTGCTTTCCTTTTAGATCGCCGAAGTGTTCCTTGGCGCGTTCGAATAGCACGTGCTTTTGGCGCTCGTTGACCTCTTCGACCGCCTTCAAGATCTTGAAGTCGTAGCCGTGCTGCTCAGCGGTCTTGACGATGGCTTGCACGTCCTTGGGGAAGCACGAGCCGCCGTAACCGCAGCCTGAGAAGAGAAAGCGAGAGCCGATGCGTTCGTCCGTGCCGATGCCGGCGCGCACATGATTGACGTTGGCGCCCACTCGAGTGCATATGTTGGCGATCTCATTCATGAACGAGATGCGCGTGGCAAGCATGGCGTTGGCTGCGTACTTGGTGAGTTCGGCGGACTTCACGTCCGTGTGGATGATTGGATTGCCCGTTCGCACGAACGGCGAGTAGAGCTCATCCATGGTCTTGGCAGCGCGTTCGCTGTCGCTGCCAATGACCACCCTGTCGGGCTTGAGGAAGTCGTCGATGGCCGCTCCCTCTTTCAAGAATTCGGGATTGGAGACCACATCGAATGCATGTGTGGCCACTTCTTGCAGTACCGCCGTGACCTTGTCTGCGGTTCCAACAGGAACCGTGGACTTGTCGACGACCACTGTATAGCCCGTCATGTTCTCGCCAATCGAGCGAGCGGCAGCCAGGACGTACTTGAGGTCGGCACTCCCGTCCTCGCCTGGAGGCGTGCCGACGGCGATGAAGACGACCTGTGCGTCCTTCATGCCCTTGGCATAGTCCGTGGTGAAGGAGAGGCGGCCGTCGTGGACGTTGCGCTTCAAAAGCTCCTCTAGTCCGGGTTCGTAAATGGGGACGATGCCGTCGAGCAATCGACGTATCTTGTTCTCGTCAATGTCGATGCAAACGACGTTGTTGCCACTTTCAGCGAAGCAAGTGCCAGCGACGAGGCCGACGTATCCAGTTCCAACGACTGCGATGCGCATGAGGAGTCAGGTAGGGGAGAGGTCAGTGGGGGGGCTTTCTTTCTCGACCAGAATGGAACCAGGCTCGATTCTTGGCTCGGGAATGGTGCTTAGAAGCGCCGCAGGATACCTTGTGGTCCCGATTCTGGAACACGGGCGATTAACTCAGCGGTTAGAGTGCCTCCCTTACAAGGAGGACGTCGGGGGTTCGAATCCCTCATCGCCTACCAGTTCCAGGGCCGCTTCGGAACACGACCGCTGAGATCAACTCTTCGGAAATTGCACCGAACTGGTCCAGTACGGACCAAAATCGGCCTGTTTTTTGTGTTCTAGGGCACTAATCGACACTCTGGCCTAACCCGCAGGCATCACGCTTAGGGCATCTGGTCCGCGAACATGGCATCCAACGCAATCCACTGGAAAGAGCTGGCAGGCAGCCTCCTGCTTCTGGGCATCGGGGCCTGCGGTTCGCAGCAAACGGCGCCCCCGAACGTGCTCTTGATCTCCCTGGACAGCACTCGGCGGGATGCGCTCGGTCTCTACGGCTACCGCAGCCTGGGGGCCCCGGAGCTCTCAAACACGCCTCATCTTGAAGCCCTGGCCGCCGGCGGGGTGGCGATGCTGGACGCGTACTCCACCACTTCGTGGACCCTGCCTTCGCACGTGGCCATGCTCACGGGAGAGCCCGCGGTGGTGCACGGGGTTGATATGGATCACCAACTGCAGGACCCGAGTCTGCAACCTTTGCCACTGATCTTGAAGGAGGCCGGGTACCGCACAGCGGGATTTTTCTCGGCGCCTTACCTGGAGCCTCACTTTGGCTTTTCACGGGGCTTCGACGTCTACGAACCTCGTTATGGCGATGGTGTGGGAGCGGCCGCGCTGGTTGCGGCCGGTCTACGAAAAGAGAGGAAAGGCTTGGAAGAGGAAGGTGCCGGGCAAGCGTTGACAGATGTGCTCGCGAAGGAAGCCGCCGCTGACGAACAACACCGGGAACTCGTGCGGCGAACTTCAAGCTCCGTGCAGGTGACCGCAGCTGCCATGGGAGAGCTCGAACAG